>JAUXRP010000002.1 GCA_030681675.1 Candidatus Planktophila sp. | reverse complement strand
GCGCTCTCGCTCATCCGTGAAATCCCTGACTATCCAAAGCCGGGAGTCCGTTTCCAGGACATAACTCCCCTATTAGCCAATGGTGAAGCATTTTCTGCTATTACTAGAAAATTAGCCTCCTTTGCAACGGTTGGAACATTAGTGGCCGGCATTGAGGCACGAGGCTTCATTTTCGCATCGGCCGTCGCCCATGAACTGAACTCTGGCTTTGTGCCCATCCGAAAGGCCGGAAAACTACCCCACCACACTATCTCCCAAAACTACGGCCTTGAATACGGCACTGATACTTTAGAGATTCATAGTGATGCAATCGCACCAGGTGCATCAGTACTTTTAATCGACGATGTTTTGGCAACAGGAGGAACAATTGCGGCAGCAATTGAGCTCATACATAGAAGCCAAGCACGTGTCGAAGCGGTTCTAACCCTCATTGAAATAAAGGGATTAGACGGACGCAGCGCACTCAGTGCCCAGTATCCTGAAATAGCAATTAGATCTTTGTTAGTTTTATAGCGGTGCGCGTTTTACAAATTCAAGGTCTTAGAGCTTTTGCCGCAATAGTAGTTACCCTGTTCCACGCTCGTTTGGTACCTGGCGGATTCATTGGTGTTGATATTTTTTATGTCATTTCGGGTTACCTTATTACTGGCCTAATTCTGCGCGAATTGGATACCACTGGAAAACTTGATCTCGCCGCTTTTTATCAACGGCGTATAAAGCGCCTTCTCCCAACATCGATTTTTGTTCTATTTGCAACGGCAATAGTCTCGTGGTTTGTTTTACCCTCAATAAATCGTGACGAGCTTGGTCGAGATTTTTTTGCAGCTGCGACATATATTTCGAACTATCTTTTTGCATGGTGGGAAAATGATTATCAAAATCTCGACGCTACTCCTTCGCCATTTATTCACTATTGGTCGCTGGCAGTTGAAGAACAGTTTTACTTAGTGTGGCCTGTACTCCTCATTGTATTTGCGCGAAAAGGCAAGCGAGCTATATTAAATGGAGTTTTAACTATAACTACGCTCTCGCTCGTACTCTCGATTTATCAAACTCAGAGTTCACCTATTTGGGCCTTCTATTCACTATCTACACGAGCGTGGGAATTAGGCGTTGGGGCTCTCTTACTCTTTATACCGTCACGGTTTTTTGCGTATCGCTTTCTCCCGTGGGTAGGGTTGACTGCAGTTTTTGTAGCATCATTTGGTTTTAGTGATGGAACAGCATTTCCTGGAGTCAATGCACTTCTTCCAGTCCTTGGTACCGCTCTTCTGATAGCAACCATTGCAGAGTGGCCGCCAATTCTAAATGACTTATCAAATAATCGCGTGAGTCAATGGCTAGGAAAAATATCTTATCCACTCTATCTGTGGCATTGGCCAGCATTAGTTATTCCAAGTAGCGCACTTGGCCGCCCTTTAACTCTTCTCGAGCGATTCTTGTGCATTATTCTCACCGTGATTTTGGCCGATGTTACAAACAGAGCTATAGAAGAGCCGCTTAGACATATGAAGATTGCACCAAAGAAGATCTATCTGGCGGCTTTAGCAACGACGGCAACCTCCCTTGCGCTAGCGGTTTTCATTTCAACATCGGTACCAGCGCTAGTATCAACAAGTGGCAAAACCGCCTTTACCTTTAATTTAGCCGAAGTAGTAGCTAAACCGATTGTGGTTGGCGATGGTTGCCACGTTTCACATAGAGGCAATAGATCTGGTTACTGTACATATGGGGATATCAAATCTAAAAAAACTATCGTTCTTTATGGTGATTCTCACGCGGCACAATGGTTTCCTGCACTTGAAAAAATCGCCATTAAAAGAGGAATTAAATTGGTATCACTTACAAAATCAGCATGTCCAGCGGTCGATGCTCCCAGGGATGATAGAGGTGGATTCAAATATATAAACTGCGCGCAGTGGCGAAAATACTCATATCAACGGATTAATGAAATCAAACCAATTGCCGTAATCATGAGTAGTTTTCAGTACTTTTCAGCTCCAGACAAATATCCAAATCCAGAACTGTGGTGGAGGAATGGTCAGATAAAACTACTCAACTCACTCAAGGGAGCAAGTGAGAACTTAATTTATATTAGTGATACTCCCCACCCCAAAGTAGATATCCCCTCGTGCCTTGCCACACAAAAGGCCTTCGAATGTGATACCTCCGAAAAATCACTAAACCTAGTAGTCCCGGGTTTTAAGGTCATTGACCCAACTCCATGGCTCTGCACCGATATCTGCCCGGCAATAAAGGACTCCATCGTCGCCTATCGTGATAGGTCACACATTTCGATAGCAATGTCTCTTCATTTGATGCCATTGTTAGAGTCGGCATTAAAGGAGAAGGGGCTCTTTGCCTGATGGTGTGGCAAGATAGTTTTCATGGCTGAGTTAATTTATTACTGCGGAACTATGGATAGTGGTAAATCAACTCTTGCGCTTCAAACGGCTCATAACCACCATAGTCGGGGACGCAGTGGAGTTATCTTCACTAATAAGGATCGTGCAGGTACTGGTGTGATTTCATCGCGTCTGGGACTCTCATCTCCGGCCATTGAAGTTACTCCCGAGCTAGATTTACACAAACATGTCGTTGACCATCTATCTGCTGGCGATCGAATCGATTACATAATCTGCGATGAAGCCCAGTTTTATGAAAGAGAACAAATTGAACAACTCGCCAAAATCGTAGATGGTTTGGGAATCGATGTTTTCGCCTTTGGCATTCTCACTGACTTCCAAACTTTGCTATTTCCAGGTTCGGCTCGATTGATTGAACTATCTGATCGAATTCATGCTCTCCAAGTTGAAGCGTTGTGCTGGTGCGGCTCTAGGGCTACCCACAACGCTCGTACACAAGGTGGGACAATGGTTATTGAGGGCGAACAAGTAGTGGTTGGTGATGTGACACCGGGTGCAGAGATTGCATATGAAGTCTTGTGTCGCCGCCACCATATGCGACACGTTACAGCCCGCGCTTCACGCGCCGGACACATATCATCACAACCTCTTCCATTTAAGGAGTAAAGCCGTGAAATCACGTGGCCTAGCAGCTATCACCCCTAGCGCTCTTTTGACTCCTTTTGAGTTTGAACGACGCGACTTAGGTGCAAATGATGTGGTTTTAGATATTTCATTCACCGGAATCTGTCACTCTGATATTCACCAAGTTCGTCAAGAGTGGGGTCCGGCGATATTTCCTATGGTTCCAGGCCATGAGATTGCTGGCGTTGTAACTTCCGTTGGGGATTCTGTAACAAAGTTTGCCGTGGGAGATCTCATCGGCGTCGGTGTCTTTATCGATTCATGTCGAGTGTGCACTAGCTGCTTACAAGGGTTACAGCAATATTGTGAAGAGGGAATGACCGGTACATATAACACTCTCGAGCGTGATGGTACGAGCGTTGCTTATGGTGGTTATGCAAATAGCTTCATCATTGATCAAGATTATGCAGTACATATACCCTCAAATCTCCCACTTTCTGGAGTGGCTCCACTTTTGTGTGCTGGGATAACTTTGTACTCGCCGCTTCGTACATGGGGCGCCGGTCCTGGGATGAAAATAGGCGTGATGGGTTTAGGCGGTCTTGGCCACATGGGAGTTAAGTTTGCACATGCAATGGGCGCTGAAGTTACAGTCTTTTCACACTCTCCCGACAAAGAGAGCGATGCAAGAGCAATGGGTGCTGATCACTTTGTTGTTACTAAAGATACATCGCTCTTGAAACCACTGTATAAAACCTTTGACTTGATACTGAATACAGTGAGCGCCGAATTGGATATTAACGTATATCTGAATCTTCTCAAATTGGATGGCACACTCGTTGTCATTGGACTGCCAGGTAAACCTTACGGTGTCAACGTAGGTTCTCTTCTTGATGGTCGCCGCCGAATCGCTGGATCGATGATAGGTGGAATTCCAGAGATGCAGGAGATGCTTGATTTTTGCGGCCAACATTCAATTGTGAGTGATGTTGAAGTAATTTCTGCAGATTATGCCAATGTTGCGTACGAGCGAACCGTTGCCAGTGATGTTAAATATAGATTTGTGATTGACGCTTCAACTTTTTAACTCATGTGTCTTAATTAAAACTGTGCACAAGCAATGCAAGTATTGGAGCTATTGCAAGTGCAGGAAGAAGGTTGGCAACTGCAACGCTCTTAATATTAAGTAGTTTTAAAGCAATTGTTATAAGCAGTATGCCACCCACTATCGTCATCGCATCAATTTGGTAAGGGCTCAAAATTTCACCGAGTGATAACCCAGTAATTGTCCAAAAGCCCTGATAAATTGCCACCGGCATTGCCGATGCGGCAACTCCCCATCCCAATGAGCTAGCAAAGGCCATCGCTGCAAAAAAATCTAAAGTACTTTTAAGCAAGAGTTGATCAATGCCGGTAGACATTCCATCACTAATAGATCCAAGAATAGCTAAAGGTCCAATGGCAAATAAGAGCGCGGCCGAAACAAAACCTTCAACAAAAGGGCTCTCCTTAGAAGCTTTAAAGCGCCTTCTCAACTGCTCCCCCATGTGATCTAATCTAGATTCAAGATCAAGTGCAGATCCTATGAGCCCGCCGATGAGCAGTGATCCTAAAATAACAAGTAATGCCCAACCTTGGGCAAATGCCGAGGTATACCTAGTAGACCACATGGGAATCAAGGCAGAAGCAGCACTTACCAAAACGACTAATCCAAGAACATCTGTTAGCAAAATCCGAGTACGAATACCCATGCGATTTCCTACTAGTACTCCGAACGATGCACCAATAACTATCGCTATTACATTTATTACGGTGCCAACTCCAGGAAACATTCTGCAAAGGTTACGCAAAACTAAATATAGATGCAACATCTAAATACCCTCTAAATACATTAGAGGCAATAGACTCCCACAATGTCATCCAATCCAATAATGGAGTTCCTGCGTCCTCATCGAAGCGTTCCAATAACTCCCTGGACAGCAAGTGGGCGATGGGATTTAAACCCTCTGAGAACCTTCATTCTCATCGCTGCTCTTTTCATATTTGGTGTAGGCGACGCTTTTCTCATTCAGAGCAATATTGGTAATACTCCTTGGTCAGTACTCGCTCAGGGAATTTCGAATCATCTAAACATCACTATGGGGTGGTCAACTTTTCTCATAAGCGCGGTGGTTTTACTTGCTTGGATTCCACTTCGAGAGAAACCAGGCTTTGGAACAATTTCTAATTTGGTGATAATTGCGATTGCGATTCAAGTAGGAGTTTCAGTTATTCCTGTGCAAGATAGTTTTTTTGCGGGCGTTGTTTTCGCACTTTTGGGAATCGGTATGGTTGGAGTTGCAACTAGTTTCTATATTACCTGCGGCTTAGGACCCGGACCTCGCGATGGATTGATGACGGCAATCCATAATCGATCGGGAGTTCGAGTTGGCCGAGTACGTTTAGGCATTGAACTAACCGTGGTAGCTCTAGGTGCCCTACTGGGGGGCAATGTAGGCCTTGGTACGCTCTTATTTGCCGCTTTGATCGGGCAATCTATTGCTATCGCTCTCGGTGTCGTAGCCCGTCTTACTACACCTTAACCATTAGCCTTCTCATATCCCCCGGCCTTTGTGTTGGCCGATTCACTGCACACGGGGTCGTAAACACCCCCGATACCAAAACAGAAAGGGATAATCCATGCTCGATTCATATTTCAAAATTACAGAACGTGGGTCAACCGTAGCTCGTGAAATTCGCGGCGGTTTCGTCACATTTTTCACAATGGCATACATCGTTGCTCTCAACCCCTTAATTATCGGTCTTTCCAAGGATGTGAATGGAAAGTATCTCGGCGGTGGAGATGCACCAAACTTAGCTGCTGTTGCTGCCATGACCGCTTTAATGGCTGGAATTCTGACGATTCTCATGGGCGTTGTTGGTAACTACCCACTTGCACTTGCAACAGGGTTAGGGTTAAACACTTTTGTTGCCGTTGGAATTGCATCTCAAATGACATGGGCCGAAGCTATGGGCTTAGTAGTTCTTGAGGGAATCATCATTACGATTCTTGTTTTAACTGGATTTAGAACTGCCGTCTTCAGGGCCGTTCCATCTCAATTGAAGATCGCGATATCTGTAGGTATTGGCCTATTTATTGCACTCATTGGGCTAGTTGATGCTGGATTTGTTAGAAAAACCGGCGCAGGTCCAGTTCCTGTTACTTTGGGTGATAACGGAACGCTTGTCGGATGGCCAATTATCATCTTTGCTCTCGGACTCTTTTTAATGATCATCTTAATGGTAAAGAAAGTTAAAGGTGCGCTACTCATTGGAATCGCTGCAGCAACTGTTGCAGCTATCGCAGTAGAGTCTGCATTTAAAATAGGTCCTGGCTTTAATGGAGCTACCGGTGAAGTTAATCCAAAGGGATGGGGTCTTAACATCCCGGTTATCCCATCCGATGTAGTGGGCAAACCTGATTTTTCTCTATTTGGAGATTTCAACCTGTTTGGCTCCTTCGACCGGATATCTCTAATCGCTTGCATTCTCTTGGTATTTACACTTCTACTCTCAGATTTCTTTGACACCGTTGGTACGGTTACTGCCATAGGTTATGAAGCTGATCTCATTGATAGAGATGGAAATATTCCAAACAATGATCGTATCTTGCTAGTTGATTCGCTAGCTGCCGTAGCCGGTGGCGCCGGAAGCATCTCATCAAATACTAGTTACATTGAATCTGCCGCTGGCGTTGGTGAAGGTGCGCGAACTGGACTGGCATCTATTGTTACAGGTTTTCTATTTTTACTGACAACTTTCCTTGCTCCACTTGTTGCGGTCATTCCATATGAAGCGGCAACACCGGCACTTGTTATCGTAGGTTTCTTAATGATGACCCAAATCAAGAAAATCGATTGGGATGATTATGGAATTGCGATTCCGGCATTCTTGACAATCATTTTGATGCCATTTACATACAATATTTCAGTTGGAATCGGTGCTGGCTTCATATCCCATGTAGTCATTCGCCTTGTTCAAGGTCGACGCAAGGAAGTTCATCCTCTACTGCTTCTAGTATCTGGATTATTCATAATCTACTTCTTTACATCGCCAATAAACGCTTGGATCGGCTAAAACATTAAGAAATCAACTAAGAACCCGCAGAAAAATCTGCGGGTTCTTAGTTTTTCACCACTCTATAAGTGAGCGCCCTTGACCTGACAAAATCTCATTCACACGGGAAAATGGTTTTGATCCAAAGAAGCCACGATATGCCGATAAAGGACTTGGATGGACTCCAGAGATTACCAACTCATTTGAAAAATATGGCAAGAGTTCTTGAGCGCTCTTGCCCCACAAAACGGCTATAACATCGCGTGTACCTAGAATACGCGCTACTTCATCGGTAATAACCTGCCAACCAATATCAGAATGTGTCAACGATTGGTTAACTTGAGTCGTCAAGACTCTATTGAGAAGAAGAACTCCTTGCTCGGCCCAGTGTGTTAAATCGCCATTCTCGGGATGAATAATGGCGCAGTCATTGACCAACTCTTTAAAAATATTCCTCAATGTGGCCGGTAGCGGTGAAACACTGGGAGCAACAGAAAATGCGAGTCCGTTAGCATGGGCCGGATTTGGATAGGGATCTTGTCCGACGATAACAACTCTAATGGAATCAATTGGCGTGTTCAAGGATCGCAAAACAAATTCATATGCTGGAGTTATATCTTGTTCAATTAACTGTGCATCAATTGCCTCAAAATTACTTCGCATCGGGGCTAGAGCAATCTGCCAATCGGGATGTAACTGGCTGAACAGGTTCATGCTAATTTCGAGCGCGAGCCCAAAAGCGATCCGATTCATGCCTCACATCAATCGCAACATTAAAAACAGCTGAAACATGTTCGCTTGTTACTACGTGTTCGACTGGACCTGAAACTGCAATTACTCCCGATTTAAGTAAAAGGGCATGGGTCGTACCAATTGGAATTTCTTCGATGTGATGCGTTACTAAAACCGTTGCAGGCGCCGTTGGATCCTTTGAAAAATTAGCAAATCTAGCTAGTAAATCTTCGCGCCCTCCAACATCCAATCCCCCTGCTGGTTCATCGAGAAGTAAAAGTTCAGGATCGGTCATCAATGCTCGTGCAATTTGCACACGTTTTCGTTCACCCTCACTCAAACTTCCATAGAGACGTTCCCCAAGTTCTCGAACTCCAAAAGTTGACAATAACGATATCGCACGAGATTCATCCCAAAGATCATAGCTCTCATTCCAACGGCCGAGAATTGCATAGGCTGCCGTTAATACGACATCTCGAACTTTTTCATCTCCAGGAATATCTTCAGAGACTATTGATCCACACAAACCAATACGTGTGCGTAGTTCAAACAAATCTACTTTCCCCATTGATTTATCAAGAATTTTAACCGTACCCGTAGTTGGGAAAAATTTCGTTGCTAAAATCTGTAAAAGCGTAGATTTACCTGCTCCATTGGGTCCCAAAATTACCCAACGCTCCCCCGAGTTGATCTGAAAATTTATTGGTCCAAGGATCAAATTTTCGCCACGGCGAACTGAGACATCAATGAGCTCTAAAACCGTTGAACTACCCATAGAGCGAAAAGATACTGTGTAAATAGGGAAAGTAGCGCGATTATGGCTCCTGGCATAGCGTGATTCGCGATAACCTTGCTCACCTTATGGCAACCACTAACAATAGTGCGCAGTTTACAGGCCTAATTCTGCTCAGTGGGGTCGATAAACCTGGAATCACTCAGAACTTGTTCAACACATTAGCTCCATTTTCTATAACGATTCTAGATATTGAACAGGTCATTATTGGTCAAAGGTTGATTCTCACTGTATTAATCTCGCTTAACCCCGCTCACGAAAAGGCTATCGAAGCCGATCTCATGGCGTGTGCTGTGGCTCTAGATGTAGATATCGCCACACTTTTTTCTATAAGAGATAATTCAACAATTTCGTTAAAAAAAGATCTCATTCACGTCGTAATTTTAAGTAGCAAACTCACACCCACGGCTGTGGCTGGGGTTGCCTGTGCCATTGCCGATGCCGGTGCAAACATTGAACGCGTTACTCGAACGGCATCATCTCCCACGACTGCTATCGAATTCATAATATCCGGTGCCAGTCAAACTTCGATAAGTACGGCACTTGCCCCTGTTGCCGTTGCACAATCGATAGATATTGCAGTGCAACCAGGTGGACTGTTGAGATTTGCAAAGAAACTCGTTCAATTAGATGTTGACTCAACTTTAATCGCGCAAGAGGTCATCGAACTTCTAGCATCAAAAGCTGGGGTAGGTGATGAAGTGGCTGAGATTACCGAGGCGGCAATGCGTGGCGAGTTAGATTTTGAACACTCATTACGAGCCAGAGTTGCACTTCTTAAAGGTCTCCCAGAATCGGTGATTGCAGAAGTTCAAAGTGAGATTACTTTAACTCCAGGAGCAAGCACTCTCATTCGGTCTTTACAGAGGCTAGGTCACGCAGTATCCGTTGTTTCTGGAGGTTTCATTGATGTTATAGCACCGTTAATTACGCAATTAGGCATTGTTCATTTTCGTGCAAATAAACTGGAAATAGTCGATGGTTTTCTTACTGGCCAAGTGGAGGGTCCCATTATCGATCGCGCCGCTAAGGCTCAGGCTTTACGTGATTTTGCCGCATTGGAATCGGTAACTCTTGAACAAACAGTTGCAATAGGTGATGGGGCCAATGATCTAGATATGATCGCTCTTGCTGGCTTAGGAATTGCATTTAATGCAAAACCTGCCGTAAAAGCCGCTGCAGATAGTAGCCTCAGTTCACCATATTTAGATTCAGTTCTCTATTTTTTAGGAATACCTCGTGAAGTGATCGAGGAAGAGTAGTCTTTATAAGCGGCAGGCGTGGATATCTGTAACTAAAATTCCCCGTGCTCCAACGTTCCACAATTCATCCATCACTTGATTAGTATCTCTGCGTAGAACCATAGCTCGCACCGCTACCCAATCGGCTTTTTGCAATGGAGAAATTGTTGGAGATTCTAGACCTGGAGTTATGGCACATGCGGCCTCCACATTATTTTTAGGGATGTCATAATCTAACAAAACATATCTTCTTGCTGTTACGACTCCTTGAAGGCGTCTAATGAGAATCTCTAAATCTTTAGGGATAGCGACACCTTTTCTAGAGATGACTATCGCCTCACTCGTTAGAATTGGTTCACCGAAAATCTTTAATCCTGCCTGACGCAGGGTATTTCCTGTACTCACAACGTCAGCGATTAAGTCGGCAACTCCTAACCGAACACTACTTTCAACTGCGCCATCTAATCGCACAATATCGGCCTTAATCGAAAGTGGCTTTAAATACGCAGCAACTAAACCTGGATAAGCCGTGGCGATGCGTTTGCCTGCAATTGATTCTATTGACCACTCCTGAGTAATGGGAGCGGCAAAGCGAAAAGTAGAACCTCCAAAAGCTAAGCTGATGGATTCTTCGGCATCTGCTCCTGAATCAATAAGGAGATCGCGTCCAGTAATTCCCGCCTCAAGCTCTCCAGAGCCTACATAGATAGCAATATCTCGTGGCCTTAAATAATAGAATTCAACATTGTTTTCGGTATCTACTAAGACCAAATCACGACTATCCGTGCGTTGACGATATCCAGCCTCCTTCAGAATCTCGATCGATGAATCGGCAAGTGATCCCTTATTTGGTACGGCAACACGTAACATCACGTAACTCGATTCTATTAAAGGTACTTGTAAATGTCGTTGAGAGTTAAACCACGAACCAGCATCATTGTTTGAATGTGATAAATCAACTGGCTTATCTCTTGGGCTAGTGCCTCATCTGATTCATGTTCTGCAGCTAACCAGACTTCTCCAGCTTCTTCTAAAATCTTTTTACCAATACTATGTGCGCCGGCATCAACGGCCACCACTGTCCCTGAGCCCTCTGGGCGGCTCACCATTATGTCTGATAATTCTGCCCAGAGGGTGTCAAAGGATTTCATAAGCCTGAGTTTACTATGAAGCTACAACCTCAGGACGATTATTATCTTCACTCTTTGAGATTTTGAGCCATGCGACGAAACCCCAAAAAACAAATGGAAGATAAATAGCGTAAAGAGTACCCGTTGGGTAATAGCCGTTACTAAAAGCAAAGGGAACACCCACTAAATCAACTGCAACCCACACTAACCAAAATTCAACATATCCGCGGCTCATGCCAAAAGTAGCAAGTGCTGTACCGGTGAAAATCCATGTATCAACCAGTAACCATGTTCCAGTCTCACCTAAAGCCTTGAAAATCTGCATGGATACAATAAAAAATACAACGATAATCGGGGCAAGAATCAATTTCTCTCGAGTTGTTGTCCATCGTGGTGTCACAGCATGTTTGGAGTTGCCATGGCTCTTGCGGTACTGCGACCAGCGAATCCAACCATAGATGCTCACAAAGATGAGCAAGAGATTACGGCTTGCTTGACCGTAAAAATTAGCTGAAGGTTGGTCTGCATACGCAAAAACTGCGCCAAGAAAAACGGTAAAAAGCAAGGCATCTCCAAGAATTCCGACAGGCCATGCCCAAATTTTCCTGCGCATTCCCAGAATTGCACTTATTAAACCTAATGTGCCGCCAATGATTTCTCGCAGCGCGATAGATTTACTTCCAAAGTTGATGTTTGTTTCAAATAGCCAGGTAATTACATTCACAGTGGGCTCAGTTTGCCACAGAGGTAGCAAGATTGCGTAATGCATTAACCATCGCCGCTGGATCCTGTGCGTTAAATACTGCGCTACCTGCTACAAAGACATCTGCTCCCGCTTCAGAGGCCTCTGCGATAGTTTCCATTGAGACACCGCCATCTACTTGTAGCCAGATCGGTCTGTTACCAATAATCGTGCGCGTACGCCGCACTTTTGACATCATTTCATGCATGAACTTCTGTCCCCCAAAGCCGGGTTCGACCGTCATAATCAAAAACATATCAACTTCATCAATTACATCGAGATAATCTTCAATCGAAGTAGCCGGCTTAATTCCTAAACCTGCTCGTGCTCCAAATTTTCTGATCGTCCGCAAAGTCGATGAAATATTCTCCGTCGCTTCGGCATGGATAGTTACGCTTGCACACCCTACTTCAGCATAGGCTGGAGCAATCATGTCAACATCGGCTACCATCAAATGTGCATCAACTTCAATGGGACAAGACTTTATTATTTTACTTGCCTGCTCGAAATCAAAAGTAAAATTCGGAACAAAAATATTATCCATAATATCTAAATGAATTAAATCAGAGACTCCAGCTACTCGAGAGATTTCATTATCTAAATCAGAGGGATCGGCGTTCAATATGCTTGGTGTAATGCGAATTTCACGACTCATGTAAGTACCTGAGTTCTCTTAACAAAAATAGCTAGAAACATTGCGTCAGTGCCGTGTCTATGGGTCCACAGTGCTAGCGCTCCCCCACGAACTGCGTCTTTAAGTCCGCTCGGTAGGTTTGGAGTAATATCCAGAAGCTCCAATTCAGGATGTTTTTTTAGAATGTCATTAACTTGGACCGTAGTCTCTGCTAAATGCGGAGAACATGTGGCATATCCCAACACTGCATGTGGCTCTAGAATTGAAATCGCCGATTCGATGAGTTCGCGCTGCAGGGCGGTTAATTCGCGTAAATCTTGAAGGCTTCGTCGCCATCGAACCTCCGGACGTCTACGAAGGGCGCCCAACCCTGTACATGGTGCATCGATTAAAATTGCATCAAATTTCTCATTATGCATAGCGATATCTCGACCATCACCAACCCACACTCGTGCTCCGTGGACTACTTGTTGCACTAACTTTGCCCGCGGAACTGAAATCTCATTTGCCGTGAATTCTATTGAACGCTCTCGAGAAATCGCGGCCAATAAGGCAGCTTTGCCGCCAGGCCCAGCGCATAGGTCGAGCCATTTAGAACCTTTTGCAAAGGAGGCAAAGAGGGTTGCGACTAACTGAGAGCCTTCATCCTGTACACCGGCTAAGCGGTGTCGAATTAGCTCTAAATTTCCAGGATTGCCTTTCCACTTAGCTCCTAGCGCTGAAAATTGTGTTGGTTGCGCGCCGATTGCAATCAAATCAGCTTGGGTTGAATAACCCGGCCAAGCAACTAACGTCGGTAGGGCAGGCACATTATTTATCGCTAAAGCCGATTCAACTTGACTCCAATCCTTCAAAAGATCGTAATACGCAGAAATAATCCACTCAGGATGCGAATATTGAATCGCCATTCGCTGGATGGGATCTTTCAAATCTGCCAACGGAGAAAACCACTCCTGCATGGATTTGCGAGTGACATTGCGAAGTAGAGCATTGACAAAACTTGCCTTTGACTCACCCACTCGTTTACGAGCCACCTCTACAGTTGCCGCCACTGCGGCGTGATCGGGAATTCGCATCTCATGTAGTTGGTGCACTCCCATTCGAGCGACATCAACTATTCCTTCATCAACTTCTGACCATGGTCTATCGCTGATTTGAGACAAAATCCAATCATGCTTACCCTGCATTCGGATAGTTCCGTAAACAAGTTCGGTGGTTAAGGCTCGATCTCGTTCATCCAGCGAGCTCGTGGAAAGTGCTTGTGGGAGCAGCAAATTTGAATATCCATTATTTCTGTTGACTTCCGAAATTAAATCAAAGGCCAATAATCTCGATGCATCAGGTTTAGGCGATTTAAACGAGTTCCTGCGCGCTTCAACCAAAGTGTGAACCTATCTCTAAGCGTGCTCCGCGGGCCCAATCTATCGCAAGCATCTCTTTCTTTCCTGAAGGAATTACTGTCACAAGCGTAATTGTGCGATTATCACCGCATCCGACAGTTACCCAACCATCAATGATAGATATCTCACCCGGTGGCAGACTAGTTGAATTCATTTTCGCATCAGTGACTCTAAAACCTTCACCTTTCCATGTACACCACGCAATTGGCGCTGGATAAAAAGCACGTATACGTCGCAGAACAATATCTGCGCTCTGTTTCCAATCTATCTTTGCCTCTTGTTTCGAAATTTTCGGAGCCTTTGATGCCTGTCCACTTTGAGGCGTAGGTTTTTGACCCAGTGAAATTGCAGTCAATGCCGCCTCCACTACTTCAGGTGCGATCAGGGCGAGCTCATTAAATAGCTCATGTGCGCGCCATCTTGGATCGATTGAAATAGTCGAACTGCAGTACACGGGTCCGGTATCCATGCCTTTATCAAGTGCGAAGACCGTCACTCCTGTAGTGAGTTCGCCATTTTCAATTGCGCGTTGCACTGGAGCGGCGCCGCGATAAGCTGGCAAAATCGAAAAATGAAGATTTATAAAGCCAAAGCGTGGAAGTTTAAGGATCGCCTCTGGCACAAGAACTCCATAACCTATTGTCACAATGCAATCTAAATCCTCGATTACCCCTACCAGCTCTTCTGGAGACTCTGGTCGAATCAGTGGAATGTTGTGGCTCTTGGCCCACGTGCTCACTGGAGAAGATCGAATCTCCTGTCCACGTCCAGCGGCTCGATCAGGCTGAGAGATGACCAGAGCAATCTCATGGGATGAAACAAACAAAGAATTAAGCGTAGGTAAAGCCACATCCGGAGTAGCGGCTACTCCGATACGCATTAAGTGCTCCGTCCGAAGAAACTGTGGGGCGAATCTTTGATTGAAATATTTGTACCATTCCTAGAGGCTTCGTTAAACCAGTCGGACTCTCGAATCTGCTTCATTGCTATTTTGCGCTCACTCTTGCTTAAACGATCAATAAAAAGTACACCATCTAAGTGATCGGTCTCGTGCTGGAGAGCCCGAGCAAGTAGCTGTGAGCCGTCTACGGAGATCGGCTCACCAAACATGTTAAAGCCGTTTGCGACGGCGCGTATCGAACGAGGAGTGGGGTATGTTAAATCTGGAAATGATAAACAGCCTTCATCATCAACTTCAACGTCACCACTCAAAGTTAGAACAGGATTAACCAAATGTCCCAATACTTCATCGACGTTCCAAACAAAAACGCGAAGTGAGACACCAATTTGTGGCGCGGCAAGTCCTGCACCTGGTGCCAGCAACATTGTTTCTGTTAAATCAGATACCAGCGTTCGAAGTTCTTTATCAAAATCAACAACAATGGCTGCAGGAGTCAGAAGTATTGGATCGCCAAAGTATCTGATCTCCTGAATGCTCATTTAACTATCCTACCAAAAAGTTACAGCGAATACGGATCAAATCTAATTGTGAGATATTCCTTTTTAGCAATACTACGTCGACGCGCAAGTTCGAGTAAAAAAACAGCTAAATCAGCTCTCTTTTCCCGTGGACAGTACATTACAATTTGTGCAATATTTCGACCTTTATCATTCGGACCGAAAACTTTTACCTCACTTGGCAGTCGTCCATCTTCTATTGCCTTTCGTAAGCCTGTGGCAATTAATGTGAACTCCTTGGCATCTCCAGAAATAGTAACGCTTGATACATATGGCGGGAGCGGAACTTCCAATCTCTCTTTTAGCTCTCTACGAATCATGGCCCCCGGACTCCATCTCACTAGTGATGAAACAATCGGAGAGCTTTCATCGATGCTCAAAAGCACGGATGAGTTGACACGAGCCATAGCTGCAGTTTCGAAAAATAGTTCGCGCGCACGTTCTTGAGATCGCAAATCAGCATGAGCGAAAAATTTCCATCCTTCCAGTATTACTACTGCCCCATACCCCCATTTCACTTTAGGCGCAGAACCTGGGGTCGCCAAAACAAGAGCTGGTCTATTTTCGACAGTTGTTTTAATCACATTGCCAAATGAGAGAATTAAAGGCAATCCTGGGAAAGCTCGCGAGATCTCCTCTCCTGCGCGGTCTATACCCCGCGAACCCAAATATTGTTTACTACCATGACACCACGAACACGCCCAATCTAGATATGTTGTATGGCATAAGAGGCAGATAGGATCCGCGTTTTTACTCGTTACTGCAAGCCGTGATCCACATGCGCACACAGCAACATTTTTGCAATTGGCGCACAAAAGCGCATTTCCATAGCCTTTACGTGGAACGATGAAAAGTACCGGTCCTAACTTTAACCCTTTGCGAATCTCCTTAAAGATTCGATCCGGAAGAAGCGCACCGTCACTAGATGAAAATGCCTTTACATTCAATTGATGTGAATGAAATATATATTTCAATTGTGCATTTTCTATAAGCAAGGCGATATCCAAAGATGGAACATAACCCATATAAATTCTCTGAAAACCTTCAATGCCACTTCTTAGCGATAACACATCGCGAACGTTCCAACCCGGGCTACGTTTCTCAAAGTGCTCAAATGATGACTCTTTATACATGATCACGCATTTTAAATTTAGAATCGGCGCAAAAACAGCGCTTCGTGCCCCCACTACGATGCAATCTGATGACCTAAGCGTTTTAAGGAAGTTCGAATATCTATCAGAACGAGAGAGCGAACTATCTAGACGTATGTATTTCACTCTGGATTTCTCTAAACTCTCACAAATTGCATCAACATCGCTCTCATCGGGGGCTATTACCAATACCGAACCGACTTGAGCCTTTTGAAGAATTAACTCTGCGCATTGATCTGCCGGATCGCTCACAGGTTCAAAGGCGATAAAACGATCAGAGTCAGTATTCACAGAATTCAATACGGTTGGTTGTTGTTGCGCTAAAAGTGATTTATCAACACTTACAACGCGAGAAGGAATTGCAAAGCGGACAATATCAAAGGGATTACATGCCCAATGCCGAGAAACTGCCGCAAAAAGTTCAAGAGTGGCGACGGTAGCCACGGGATGAGGCGATATGAGCTTCGTAATCTCCTTAATAACACCCGTGACGTGAGTGGAATCTAAACGCTCAAGAACAAGTGCTTCTACTTCGCGCCCATTAAATGGAACTTGAACGCGAACGCCGACCTGAACTTCATCGGAAATTTGTAATGGAACGGCGTAATCGAAAGGGGAATCTAGATGAGGGACACCGCTATCAACCCAGAGCTTGGCAAAGGGTTTTGAGCTTGCCCGCACTTCGGGCCGAGCTATTAACTGCGCCTTAAGACGCAGTCGGCTCGGTATGGCCACGTCTTACTTTATTGCGCTTTGAAGTGCACTAACACGATCGGTTCGCTCCCAAGAAAACTCTGGAAGTTCACGACCAAAGTGGCCATAAGCGCTAGTCAGAGCATAAATTGGTCGAAGTAATTCGAGATCGCGAATAATGGCAGCAGGGCGAAGATCAAAAACTGACAGTACCGCATCTTGAATAGAGGAAACTGGCACACTTTCTGTTCCAAAAGTTTCAACAAATAGACCAACGGGTTGCGCTTTTCCAATCGCATATGCCACCTGAACTTCGCATCGACGTGCAAGTCCTGCGGCAACTACGTTCTTTGCGACCCAACGCATCGCATACGCCGCCGAACGATCTACTTTCGATGGATCCTTTCCGCTAAAAGCTCCGCCGCCATGTCGAGCCATACCGCCGTAGGTATCTACAATAATTTTTCGACCAGTTAAACCAGCATCCCCCATTGGTCCACCTATTACAAAACGACCAGTCGGATTAATCAGTATCTTCACATCTTTTTGAGGTAGTTCGATTGTTGCCAGAATTGGCTTAATTACATGTTCAATAACCTCTGGCGTCAGAGTTTTAACAACATCGACATCGCCGGAATGTTGACTTGAGATAACCACGGTATCAAGTCCGACTGCGCGATCGCCATCATACTCAATAGTGACTTGTGTCTTTCCATCTGGGCGAAGGTATGCAAGTTCTCCGGATTTGCGAACTTTAGAGAGTTGCTGGGCAAGAGCATGCGCTAACCAAATTGGTAGAGGCATTAATTCTTTTGTGTCATCACATGCATAGCCAAACATTAAACCTTGATCACCAGCGCCCTGTAAATCTAAGGGATCTGCACCTGCTGCGACTCGGTGCTCATAAGCATCGTTTACTCCCTGCGCAATGTCTTGTGACTGTTGCCCAATGGAAATTGAAACACCGCAACTATTTCCATCAAAACCCTTGTCCGAGGAGTCATACCCAATATTGAGAACGGTATCTCGAACAATCGTATTAACATCGGCATAGCCATTTGTTGTGACCTCACCAGCTACATGAACTTGGCCCGTGGTAATAAGCGTTTCAACGGCAACACGGCTCTTACTATCCTGCGAGAGAAGTGAGTCAAGAACTGCATCCGAGATAGCATCGGCAATTTTATCTGGATGCCCTTCGGTTACTGATTCTGAGGTAAAGAGGCGCTTTGACATATATTTAACCTAACTGCCGGATGGCGTGATCAAGGAGAAGATTTGCTAGAGCGTCTTTGGAGACTTCCTTGAGCGCTATGTGCGCACCGGTGCGCGAAATAATCATACCCTGCGTCGTATCTTTTCCAAAAATAGCCCCACCGCTAACATCATTTACATAAATAATATCAAGGCCCTTGGTCGTTAACTTAGTCGAAGCCGATGCAATGAGCTCACTCGTTTCAGCGGCAAAACCAACCATAACTTGATTCGTTCTGATGGCCGATAAGCTAGTTAATAAATCAGGCGTCGGTTCAAGTTCAATAATCTCCAACTGATCCTTCTTAATTTTTTCAGAGCGCATGTGCAGTGGTTTCGCATCTGCAACTGCCGCGGCCATCACGAGAATGTCGCATGTTGGAAATTGAAGCGACAACGCTTGGCCCATCTCTTCCGCGCTTTCAACGTGAGTCACTTCAACACCTGATAAATCCGATGTATCGGTATTTGCTGCAATGAGTTGAACATGAGCGCCTCGCATGACTGCCGCTTTAGCAACTGCTAACGCTTGCTTTCCAGATGAGCGATTACCGATAAATCGAACGGGGTCGATCGCCTCCCGCGTACCGCCACCGGTTACTAAAACACGCTTTCCCAGTAAATCTTGTGTATATCCAGTTAATGTATCGAAAACCTCAATAATCGCGGTACTTTCCGGAAACCTTCCTTGACCGATATCACTGCCAGTTAACCGTCCGATATCTGGCTCCATGACGGTGAAGCCGCGCGCTCGAAGAAGAGCGACATTAGCCACGGTGGCTGGAGCCGTCCACATCGATGGATGCATCGCAGGAACTATCAGAATCGGAACCTGCGCAGCCAATACAAGAGTGGTCAAAAGATCATCGGCGCGTCCCCATGCAATGCGAGCAATTAAATCAGCGGTAGCTGGGGCGATAAGAAAAAAATCTGCCGCTCGGGCGATAGAGATATGGGAAACCTCATGAACGTTCTCCCATACCTGCGTTGAGACGGGACGACCAGAGAGCGCAGCCCATGTTGCTGAGCCGACAAAGTTTAAAGAGGATGGTGTAGGTACGACCGTTACTGAATAACCACGATCTTGCAGGCGACGAAGGAGATCGCAGGATTTATATGCAGCTATTCCTGCGCCGACACCGAGAACTAATTCACGGGATGCGCCTGACATTGTATGAAAGAGTAATTAAGCGGTTGGTTCTAAATTTTCGATCGCCAATAAGCCTTCGTTTATCTCGCGAAGGGCGATAGACAGTGGCTTCTCGTGTACATGCGTCTCTACAAGTGGCCCGACATACTCAAGAAGACCCTCACCAAGCTGCGAGTAATAGGCGTTAATCTGACGTGCACGCTTTGCCGCATAGAGAACGAGGCTGTACTTAGAACCGCTCTTCTCTAGTAACTCATCAATTGGTGGATTTGTAATGCCATCCATAGTTTTCCCCGCTCATATATCTAACGCTCATGTGGTCAAGAGGTCAATGCTATCAGTTCCTCCACAACCCGCTCGACTGCGTCGTTAACGATCACTACATCGAAAAATGAGGCTGCGGCAAGCTCGTCCTGAGCGATCTGTAAACGCTCCGCACGACGGGCCGGTGTATCGGTTCCACGACCCTCTAGTCGAGAGACCAACTCTTCCCACGTAGGTGGCTCAAGAAAAACGAGAATCGCCTGATTGACGTGGGACTTTACCTGCTTGGCTCCCTCAATCTCAATCTCTAATAAAACATTGCGCCCAGCCAACAACGCCTCTTTAACGGCGGCGCTGGGAGTTCCATATCTGTTTCCAGCAAACTCTGCCCACTCCAGAAACTCATCGTTTCTAACCCTTCGAGAAAACTCTTCGTCGGAGATAAAGTAGTAATCAACGCCATCATGTTCATTCGTGCGAGGTGTACGAGTAGTCGCTGAGATGCTAACCCAAAAATCTCCGGATTTTCGCAAACGTGTAGCCACTGTGCTCTTACCGACTCCCCCTGGTCCAGACAAGACGAGGAGTTTGCCAGCTTTAGCCGCATGCGAAGTTTTCATAAACTCAGCTCTCAGCTCTTTAATTTGATGGCGACCAAGACCTGCGATCCTGCGATTGGGCGAAATATTTAAGCGCTGCATCAAAGCGCTGGCACGAACTTTACCGACCCCGGTCAACGCCTCTAATAGCTCTCGAACACGCATCTTGGCAACTGCATCTTCATTAGCTGCAATCTCTAGAACAGTGTCAATTGAGAACTCACCACGTTTAATTTTCGCCTTTATTTCAGCACGGCGTTTGCGATACTGCGTAGCTTTAGCAAGGGCGGCCATGCGTGCCTCGGGAGAGAGTTGTGGAGGTGCGCCCATGGTTGAAATCTAACGTACAACACTGTAATCAAAGAATTTGCTGCGCAATTTCAACTGCTCGCTCACGCATGGCTGTAGGACCATTAACCCACTGACTAGTGATGGGTCTTCCAATTACCAGTAAGTTTGCCCCTCTTTCAATTGCCTGTCGCGGTGTCAGAGTGCGCACCTGGTCATCAGAGATTGCCGCATTGGTTGGACGAACACCTGGAGTAATAATCGTTACTCCATTGCCAATGGCGGCGCGAATATTAGTTATTTCCAGTGGTGAACAAACGATAGCTCGCGCGCCAGCTCCAACCGCAATCGAAGCTAACTTAACCGCACTTTCACATGCATTCTCCTTGAAACCGATCTCTTGGACATCTTTTTCAGACAGAGATGTCAAGATGGTTACGCCTGTTACATGGGTAGATGGGGTTGCCTCAACGGCCGCCGCAATCATTGAACGGCCGCCAGATGCATGAACCGTCAAATACTTTGGTTGAAGTGTTGAAAGCGCAAGCGCTGCCGCACCCACGGTATGTGGAATATCGTGAAGTTTTAAATCAAGAAAAATATCAGAGTCTGTATGATCAAGAACTCTCTTTACTCCATCCCTACCGAAAGTTAGATAGAACTCCAAACCTAATTTATAAACAGAGACAACCCCCTGCGTCGCCTCTATCCACTCGATCGCAGTTTCTAGATAGGGCGTATCAAGGGCCAAAACTATTGGTGCCTTCGTTTCCATCACTGCACAACTCCATCCGGTCGATGGGCAAATCCAACAGCTCCTCGTAGCGATTCAAAACCTTTAACGCGCAACAACTCCTTTAACTCACTTTGAACCGATATCAGCGCCGTAGGATTTGTAAAACTGGCAGTGCCAATTGATACTGCACTTGCCCCGGCGGCAATCATTTCGAGTGCATCACGGCCTGTAGAGATTCCTCCCATTCCGAGTATTGGAGTTTTTGGCAATGCTGCATGAACTTGATATACGGCACGCACCGCGATTGGTCTGATTGCTGGACCCGATAGGCCGCCAGTCTTTCCGCCTAAATGCGGACGCAAAGTATCTAAATTTATAACCATTCCAAGAACAGTATTAATGAGGGCTAAAGCATCGGCACCAGATTCAACAACTCCTTGCGCGATAGCAACTAAATCTGTGACATCAGGAGATAGTTTGACGATAATCGGAATATCGCCACCGATGGTGCGACGAACGCTATCAATTACTCTGCGGGAAGCATCTAGATCACAAGCAAATACAAGTCCACGGTTTTCAACATTTGGACAGGAAATATTTACCTCGAGCGCACTAATTCCGGCAACAGATCGTAACTTTCGAGCAAGTGTCGCGTACTCTTCAACGGTTTCTCCTGCTATTGAAACAATAATGCGCGCTTTTTGCTCTATTAAGTAAGGAATATCCTTAGCAATAAAGGCATCGATACCAGGTCCTTGCAGACCAATTGAATTGAGCATTCCGCTTGGTGTTTCAGCCATGCGTGGAGTTGGCCTTCCATGACGTGCCTTGTTCATAACAGATTTTGTGACTACTCCACCTATATCATGAAGTGGAAAAAATTGAGCTAATTCGCGACCAGAGCTTGCACATCCACTGGCAGTAAAGATTGGCGAGGGGAACCAAGCATTACCAATTGTCGTCGAAAAATCTAACTCGATCATATTACCTGCCCGACTTTTTCCCATGCCACCGATGCGCCATCCATGACCGGACCATCTATACATGATCGAAGCATCGAGAGATTACCTGCCTCGTCTCTTACTGGAAGAACACATGTCATGCAAATACCAATTCCACATGCCATCGACTCTTCCACTGCGCACTGATGGATAACATTGGTGCCACGTGTAATCTCATTAATCGCCGACAACATCGGCATCGGACCACATGAATAGATTACGGCTATGTCCAAATCTTCAATCAGAGATTTGACCGGATCGGTTACTTGGCCTAACTGACCCATGGAGCCATCTTCAGTAAAAATTCGAAGTGAATTAACTGCACGCTTACCTTCCATTGGTGCATAAATTTTGCCTGCAGTGCTCGCGCCCAATAACATATCTACACGACAACCCCGCGCATGTAAGGTTTCAGCTAAACCAAAAAGAGGTGCGGATCCATATCCACCGCCAATCAGAAGTACCTGTACAGGCTCAGTTGGAATTCCAAATGCCGTTCCTAGTGGAACAACTACATCTAAAACCGTTCCCTCGTTTTGTGCGCACAGCCACTTGCTTCCTGAGCCATGGGGGGCAACTATCAACTCCATCGTGCCTCCAAATGATGAACTATTTGAAACGCGTGAGATCGCAAAAGCGCGGCGAAGCACCATCCGCGAACTTTCCCCACCAACATTAATTGCTACAAAATTTCCCGGTCTACATTGATTAGCAATTTCACCGATGCTGATAATAAGTTGGTAATACTGCCCAACGCGTTTGTTCCCAACTAAAGTTGCCCTAATCTGCACGGCAGCTTTATTTATAGTAGTCATGTTATGAAAGCCATTCCTGCAAAGGTTTGATTGATAATTCATTAGATTGAAGAAAACGAATTCCCTCCACCGCCGCGTTAAAACCGGCAGTCGTTGTGATGATTGGGATTGAGCGCTGCACCGCGGCGGTACGGATTAGCCAACCATCGGCTCTTGTGCCACGACCAACAGGAGTATTAATTACCAAATTGATTTCTCCAGCATTAATGATTTCAACGATTGTTCGCTCACCCATAGGACCAGACCCATCTGAGTTTTTGCGAACTGGAATAGAAGGTACTCCGTGGCGGGCTAGAAATTCAGATGTACCTTGTGTAGCCAGTACTTTAAAGCCGAGATCGATTAAACCTGCCGCTGGCGCCACACCCGATAACTTATCTTTATCGGCAAGAGAGATGAAAACCTTCCCAGCTATTGGAAGTGGACCAAAGGCCGCTATCTGAGATTTGGCATAGCTTTCACCAAATCCCGGGGAAATTCCCATCACTTCACCAGTAGATCGCATTTCAGGGCCTAAGACCGAATCCACACCTCGTCCATCTGTACGCCGAAAACGATTCCACGGCAATACCGCCTCCTTGACGCTCACACCTCTAGCAACGCCATCTCCCGTATCTGGTAGAAGCCCTTCGGTGCGTAGCTCTGCGATAGAAGTGCCGAGTGCGATGCGCGCGGCCGCTTTAGCCAGCGCCACACCAGTAGCTTTACTTACAAATGGGACGGTTCGCGATGCTCTGGGATTAGCCTCCAAGACATAAAGAACCTCATCGGCAATTGCAAATTGAATATTAATCAGACCAAGAACGCCGACGCTATGAGCAATTTTGTAAGTTGCCGATTTTATAGCCTCTAATTGCGAGCTAGTGATTGTCATAGAAGGTAGTACACAAGCGCTGTCACCACTGTGAATTCCAGCCTCTTCAATGTGCTCCATAACCCCGCCAAGAAAGAGTTCAGATCCATCAAAGAGAGCATCAACATCAATTTCAACTGCGCTATCTAAAAAGCGATCTACCAATACTGGATGATCGGGAGTGATGTCAGTGGCTCTAGTAATGAAACCACCTAAAGCCTCATCATCATAAACAATCTCCATGCCTCGGCCGCCTAAAACAAATGAAGGGCGCACCAAAACTGGATACCCAATTCGCGTTGCGATTCTCTTAGCCTCTAACTCTGATGAAGCCATCCCAAACTCAGGCGCATTGAGATTTTGTTCCAACAAAATCTCTCCAAAAGCGCCGCGCTCCTCAGCTAAATTAATTGCTTCGGGACTCGTTCCAAGTATTACTACCCCATTATCCTTTAAATGCACTGCCAATCCCAAAGGGGTCTGACCTCCAAGCTGAGTTATTACTCCCAATACAGGACCAGCAAGGGTTTCTGCATGTATTACCTCTAAGACATCCTCTAAAGTCAGTGGCTCAAAATAGAGTCTATTACTTGTGTCATAATCGGTAGAAACAGTTTCTGGATTGCAGTTAATCATAATTGTTTCAAAACCTGCCTCACGAAGTGCGAAAGAGGCATGAACACATGAGTAATCAAACTCAATTCCCTGACCTATTCGATTTGGCCCACTACCTAAAATAATTACTGCCGGCGTACTTCTTGGTTGAACCTCACTCTCTTCCTCGTAGCTTGAGTAATGGTAAGGAGTAAAAGCTTCAAACTCTGCAGCACATGTATCAACGGTTTTATACACTGGTCGAATAGATAGATGGTGACGTACCCGACGCACTTCATCTTCGGTAATTCCCCGAAGCAATGCAATTTGATTATCTGAAAACCCCGACGCCTTAGCTGACTTTAAGAGAATTGCACTGAGATCTCCGGGTTGGGCAATTAAAGCGGCCTGTTCATTAATGGTTTGAATCTGTCGTAAGAACCAAGGGTCAATTCTGCTTGCTTCGAATACTTGATTAATTGTCGCCCCACCCCACAGGGCGCGCTGCACTTGTTGCAAGCGATATTCAGTTGGTGTGTGCATTGCAAGTAAAAGCGAATCCTTATCGCTTTCACTCACAATCGGCCAAGTAAAAATCGCCTCCTTACGCTCTAACGATCGAAGCGCTTTCATCAAAGCCTCTGAGAAAGAACGGCCTATAGCCATCGCCTCTCCAACACTTTTCATCGTGGTGGTCAATCGCGGGTCTGCATCCGGGAACTTTTCAAAAGCAAATCGAGGAACTTTGACTACAACATAATCCAAAGTTGGTTCAAAAGAGGCTGGAGTAACCTTGGTAATGTCATTGTCTATCTCATCTAATGTATAACCGATTGCCAACTTAGTTGCAATCTTGGCGATTGGAAATCCAGTCGCTTTAGAAGCAAGCGCACTTGAACGAGAAACCCGGGGATTCATTTCAATAACTAAAATTCTGCCACTAGCAGGGTTCACTGCAAATTGAATATTGCAACCGCCTGTATCAACACCAACTTCTCGGATAATTCTGAGGGATAAATCTCGCAGTTTTTGATATTCAACGTCAGTCAGAGTCATAGCAGGAGCTACGGTTATCGAATCACCCGTGTGAACGCCCATAGGATCAACGTTTTCTATACTGCAAACAATAACGACATTGTCTTTGTGATCTCGCATAACTTCTAGTTCATACTCTTTCCAGCCAATAATCGATTCTTCCAATAGAACTTCAGAGGTAGGACTGTAACGAAGGCCTGCACCGGCAATCTGCTCAAGTTCATTTCTGTCGAAGGCAATTCCAGATCCAAGTCCACCCATTGTAAAAGATGGGCGAATGACGACTGGATAGTTCAAGCTTTCAACGGCCGCAAAGACTTCCTGCATCGAATGGCAGATAATTGAAAGCGCTGATTCTCCGCCAACTTTCGCCACAATGTCTCTGAAAAGTTCGCGGTTTTCTCCACGGTTTATCGCCGCAACATCAGCGCCGATTAAACGAACACCGTATCTAGAAAGCGTTCCTCGTTCAAATAAATCGATTGCAGCATTGAGTGCAGTTTGTCCACCTAACGTAGCCAGCACTGCATCTGGTTTTTCGTGAGCAATGATCTTTTCAATCACTTCAGGAGTAATCGGTTCGATATATGTTGCATCGGCGAACTCAGGATCTGTCATAATTGTTGCAGGGTTAGAGTTTACGAGGATTACTCGAATTCCCTCTTCGCGCAAGACCCGACAAGCTTGAGTACCTGAATAATCGAACTCACATGCTTGGCCTATAACTATTGGGCCACTTCCAATTACTAGTACTGACTTTATGGACGCATCTAGTGGCATTAGGTTCGCACTTTCATGCTCATCAAATCCACAAAACGATCGAAGAGATATGACGCATCATGTGGACCTGCCGCCGCTTCTGGATGGTATTGGACAGAAAAGGCTGGGCGATCTTGCAGTTGTAGGCCTTCTACAACTCCATCATTGAGACATATATGTGTAACTTCTCCCTCACCATATAGAGTTGAAAATTTCGCATCACTTGGAGCTTTGAGCGCAAAACCATGATTATGTGATGTGATCTCTACTTTGCCCGTATTTTTATCTAAAACTGGTTGGTTAATGCCTCGGTGACCAAAATCTAATTTGTAGGTTTCAAAGCCGAGGGCTCTACCTAATATCTGATGTCCGAAACAGATGCCAAAAATCGGAATCTGTCTAAGGAGTAACTCTCTTACAAGCTCAATGGCATCCACCATTGTGGCTGGATCTCCAGGGCCATTGGATAGAAATACGCCATCAGGATTGAGATTGACAATCTCCTCGAGAGTTGAGTTGTATGGAAGTACATGAACTTCAACCCCTCTTTCAGCTAAAGCTCGAGGCGTTGCGGCTTTAATTCCCAAATCCAGAGCTGCGACTACAAACTTTCTCGGTCCAACGGCAGGAACAACATATGGAGTAAGGGTCGAAACATCGGCAACAAGAAAGGCTCCAGACATCATCTCAACTTTGCGAACCTCTGCGACCATTTCTTCAACTGTTACATCTAAGTTTGAAAAAATTCCGACACGCATCGATCCTCGCACACGTAAGTGACGGGTGATTGCCCGTGTGTCCACGCCTTGAATTCCTACTATCTCTTGGGCAATTAGCTCACTTTCTAAATCTCTCTCACTTCGCCAGTTCGAAGACAGCGTAGATGGATTACGTACAACAAAGCCAGCAACCCAAATTTTCTTCGACTCATTATCAAAAGAGTTGACACCAGTGTTACCAATATGAGGCGCAGTCATGACAACAACCTGCTTGTGATACGAGGGATCGGTCAAAGTTTCCTGATAACCCGTCATACCGGTTTGAAATACCGCCTCACCAAAGCTCTTACCCGTGGCACCCCACGCTGTACCTTCAAAAATCCGACCGTCATCTAAAACTAAAAACGCTCCACTCATAATCCAACCTCATCTGAAACGAGTAAACCATCAATAAGTGTTGGTATTCCATTAAAAAACGTATGCGTTACAACACCAGGTAGTTCATATCC
This sequence comes from Candidatus Planktophila sp., assembly GCA_030681675.1. NCBI lineage: Bacteria > Bacillati > Actinomycetota > Actinomycetes > Candidatus Nanopelagicales > Candidatus Nanopelagicaceae > Candidatus Planktophila > Candidatus Planktophila sp. Next base: position 74,998 of record JAUXRP010000002.1, on the reverse strand, counting down.
ATGAAATGGAGTATTTCGACTTTTCGAGGTTACGAGATCTCGGTCAACTATCCACGTTGCACTGGGATCAATAATCGTGATGTTAGCTCTCGAACCTATCGCCAGATTATTACCGTGGTTTTCATAACCACCAATTCGTGCTGGTCCAGTTGAAAACCTATCTGCAACACCGGCCCACGTTAACAATCCAGTATCGACCATCGTTTTTTGAACTATTGAAATCGCAGTTTCCAGCCCGAGCATTCCAAAACTTGCCTCTTGCCATTCGCACTCTTTGGATTCAACGCTGTGCGGTGCATGGTCGGTGGCAACAATGTCGATGGTTCCATCGGCAAGTGCTTCTCTTAAGGCCATTACATCCCTCTCACTTCGCAGTGGGGGATTAACTTTGAAAATAGGATCATACGATCGAGCTAACTCATCGGTTAATAACAAGTGATGCGGCGTCACTTCAGCGGTGACATTAATCCCGCGTGCCTTGGCCCATCGAATTATTTCTACTCCCCCGGCCGTTGTTAGATGGCAGATATGCAAACGCGATTTAACATGGTCAACTAACAAAACATCGCGTGCAATAATCGCTTCTTCAGCAACGGCTGGCCATCCCTTGAGACCTAAAATCGCCGATACATTTCCTTCATTCATCTGTGATCCAACGGTTAATCGAGGCTCTTGTGCGTGTTGAGCAATTACACCGTTAAATTTCTTGATGTACTCAAGTGCGCGCCGCATTACTAATGGATCGAAAACACAGTTTCCATCATCACTAAAAACTCTCACTCCTGCTATCGAATCGGCCATTGCGCCGATTTCCGATAGAGATTCACCTTTAAGGCCTTGTGTCACTGCACCGATTGGAAATACATCTACGAGACCAGCCTCTTGGCCTAATCGAAATACTTGTTCGACGACACCTGCATTATCGGCAACGGGTGAAGTATTAGCCATCGCAGAGAGCGCGGTGAAACCGCCTTTAGCTCCAGATTGTGAGCCAGATAAGACGGTCTCTGCATCCTCTCGTCCGGGTTGGCGAAGATGGGTATGTAGATCGACTAATCCTGGAAGAATCACAGAACCAGAAAGATCGAATTCCGTCGCATCACTATCGATGATGCTCGGCGAGATCGCATTGATGAGACCATCAACTATAAGCAGGTCGGCGCGCTCACCTTGTGGCAACATTGCAGCCTTTAACACGTAGCGATTCTTTATCTTCATGTGTTACCCGCTTCCAAAGGTTTACCAGCAAGTAAGACGTATAAAATAGCCATTCGAATACTTACACCGTTGGCAACTTGTTCTACGATGACCGAACGTGCGCTATCTGCAACTTCAGCGGTAATTTCTAGGCCACGATTCATTGGACCAGGATGCATAATGATTGAGTGTGCAGACATAAATTTTAATCGTTCGGAATTTAATCCAAAATAACGGGAATACTCGCGGGCGTTCGGAAAATAGAGATCGCTCATTCGCTCCTGTTGAACACGCAACATCATGACCACATCAACGGTTGGGATAACACTGTCCAAATCGTAGGAAATTGTAACTGGCCACGACTCTACGCCAACTGGAAGAAGCGTAGGTGGTGCGACTAAAACAACGGTTGCTCCCAATAGTTTTAGTAGTAAAACATTTGAGCGAGCAACGCGCGAGTGCAACACATCTCCAACTATTGCGACCCGAATTCCATGTAGGTCGCTAGCGCCCTTTCCTAGATGTTTTCTAATCGTGTATGCATCCAAGAGTGCTTGACTAGGATGCTCATGCGTACCATCCCCCGCATTAATGACAGCGCCTCGCATCCATTCCGAATCTGCTAATCGTTGCGGCGCACCTGATGCGCTGTGGCGAATAACAACAGCATCAGCACCCATGGCCTGCAAAGTCAAAGCCGTGTCTTTTAAAGACTCACCCTTGCTTAAACTCGAACCTTTGGCAGAGAAATTAATTACATCTGCCGATAGACGCTTAGCGGCAGCTTCGAAAGAAATTCTCGTACGCGTTGAATCTTCGGCGAAGAGGTTAACGATTGTTCGTCCACGCAGTGTAGGAAGTTTTTTAACGGTACCCTCACTTATACGCGCCAGCTCACTTGCGGTATCTAGAATTGATATGGCCTGGATCTTTGTTAAATCTGAAACTGAGAGTAAGTGTCGCATTAGATTTCCTCAATCAATACTTCATCCACGCCATCTAGCTCGCTCAAATGCAGCTTCACCGACTGAGAAATTGATGTTGGAAGGTTTTTCCCAACAAAATCGGCTCGAATGGGAAGCTCACGGTGGCCTCTATCAACTAGAACGGCTAGTTGAACCGTACGAGGTCGTCCGATCTCACCGACGGCATCGAGGGCGGCTCTAATTGTTCGACCAGAATATAGAACATCATCTACGAGAATTAACTCTCTTCCTTCGACGCCCTCAGGTGGAATTGAAGTTGGCATAATCGCTCGAGGCGCTCTCATTCGAAGATCATCTCGATGCATAGTGATATCGAGCATCCCGACTGGTATCTGATGGGCGGCAATCTCTCCCATAATCGCTGCAATCCGAATGGCAAGATGTGCCCCGCGAGTTGGAATACCTAAAAGAGTTATCTGTGATGAGTCAGAGTTCGACTCTAAGATTTCGTGGGATATGCGTATCAACGCACGAGAAATATCGGAGGCTTGCAGAGCAACGCTCATTTAAAAAACTCCTTCCCCATCTCTCTGGACGGGTCGTTAAAGGATACGTCGGTACTATAGCACCGCCTCCTTTCAGGGTGTGGATAAGAAATCAGCTTTGTCTGCGCGTCGCAGTAGCCTCGTCCGTATGACAACAATTGAGCTTGTTTCATCGAGAGTGCGTGCAATTCGTATTGCGAAGGGTTTGACTCTGCACGAGGTAGAAGTAGCTAGTAATCGCCGTATTCGAGCCGTAGTTCTCGGCTCATATGAAAGGGGCGATCGAACATTGAGCGTACGTATGGCGATAGTAATTGCGCAGTTCTATGGAGTGCCGCTGAGCTATCTCTTGGAGGAGCCTGAAAAACCTGCAGGAAAAGCCAGCGCCGCTATTCTAGATCTACGTCGAATACGCTTGATAATCGCTGATTCCACATTACCTCCTCGAATCAAATCAACCCTGAGAAGTGCAATTACCTTCACTGGAGAGATCATAAAACTTCGAAATGATTGGAATGGCGAAGTCATTTCACTGCGAAGTAGCGATATGGTTTTGCTCGCTGCGGCAATTGGTATACATCAGCAAGAGTTAGAGGAAATCTTGCGCTCACATAGATTACTCATTGAAACTAAATAGCTAAGCTCTCTTTTATTGACGAGATTCTTCCTAGAACTCCATGGATAAATCCGGCAGAGCTATCGGTCGATAACTCTTTAGCAAGCAGTAACGCCTCATCGATGGCAACTCCATCCGGAATCGATGTAGCCCAGAGAATCTCAAAGATACCAATTCTGAGGATATTTCTATCAACTGCTGGTAGACGATCCATATCCCAGCCTTGAGCATATGTGGTGATGAGCTCGTCGATTTTACGATAGTTATCTCCCACACCAAGAACTAATTCACGGGTGTATTCGCGTATTGGCCGAGCATCTGGAGCCTCATCGCTTACATCACGTAGAGCAAGTGTTTCTACTGCATTAGTGCCACGTATATCGGCCTCGTATAGAAGGTCAAGCGCGGCCTTTCTTGCCTTACTGCGTGCCGACACTAGTTAGCGCGGCCTTGATAAGAGCCATCGCGAGTATCCACCATGACAATCTCATCCTGCTTAATAAATAAGGGAACCTGAATCTCAATTCCAGTCTCAACAGTGGCAGGTTTAGTTCCACCTGATGAACGATCCCCCTGAATTCCAGGCTCGGTATACGTGATCTTTAAAGGCACCGCTGCTGCTAATTCGATGTACAGGGGATTGCCTTCATGAACCGCAACAACTGCATCAGTATTTTCTAGCATGTAGTTAGACATTTCACCAACTGTTGCCATAGAAATTGTCATTTGATCAAAGGTTTTTGCATCCATAAATACAAAATCTTCACCCTCTTTATACAGGTACTGCATATCGCGCTTTTCTAGAATTTCGATATCAATTTTAACTCCTGAATTGAAAGTTCTATCAATAACCTTGCCAGTCAAAACTGATTTCAACTTAGTGCGCACAAATGCTGGCCCTTTACCCGGTTTCACATGTTGAAATTCAATAACATTCCACAGCTGCCCCTCGATATCTAGAGTAATTCCATTTTTTAAATCAGCTGTTGTTGCCACAGTTAAAGCTCCACTCATTGAATAAAATCGGCCATCCTTTGTGATAGCAAGGGGTTAAGGATACCTGCTCATTGATAGTGCTCAGTTCGCCTAACCAATCAGGTTTTTAAGCGCAATAATCGCTAATACATATGAATTCGGGCCAAATCCAGTGATCGTTCCATGTGCAACTCCCGAGATGACTGATGTATGGCGAAACTCTTCACGCGCCATTGGGTTGGAGAGATGAACCTCTATCAAAGGTGATTTCACTAACTCTGCAGCATCGCGTATTGCAAAAGAGTAATGAGTGAAAGCCGCTGGATTAATTATTACCGGCAGATTTAGATCAGCTGCCTCATGTAGCCAACTAATAATTGTTGCCTCATCATCACTTTGCCGAACATCGGCAGTTAAACCGTGTTGCTGCGCTGCACTTTCAATTAAACTCTTTAACTCCTCATAGTTAAGATTTCCATACACCGAAGAGTCTCGAATATCTAAGCGCGCAAGATTTGGACCGTTGATTACTAAAATCCTCATGAGCTAACTCTCTCATAAGCGGCCAAAAGTTCGCTTTGACTCACTCCCTCTATTCGTATGCAGCGTCCAACATCGGAGATAGCCACAAAACGCAACAATGTTCCACGGGATTTCTTATCTAATGCAAGCATCGGCAGTAACTCTGGCCAAGCAGAGCGCGGATATGAAATGGGTAGATTAAGCCCACTTAAAACTTCGCGATGGGCATGAACTAACTCTTTGCTCAAATATCCCTTTAAGTGGGCTAGCTCTGCGGCAAAAACCAATCCGATGGAGACAGCTTCTCCATGACGTAGTGAGTATGCCGAGTGCATCTCCACGGCATGACCCAGAGTGTGTCCGTAATTGAGAATCTCCCTGCCAAAGCTTTCTTTGAAATCCTCTGAAACCACAACCGCTTTAACCGATACTGCTGCGCTTATCAGGCCGATCACAGTCGGAAGATCGTTGCGAAGGGCGGAAAGATTTTTCCCAGTTATGGATTCTAGAATTGCCTTATCTGCAATAAAACCACACTTAACTACTTCAGCCATGCCTGCACAAAAATCACGATCTGAAAGCGTCGACAACCAGGATGTATCGATGAGAACACTTATCGGTGAGTGAAAAGCACCAATCAAATTCTTACCAAACTCACTATTAATTCCCGTCTTTCCTCCAATTGAAGCATCGACCATTCCCGCAATACTCGTTGGAATAGCGACCCAGTCAATACCCCGCAGCCACGTTGCGGCTGCAAAACCAGAGACATCAGTGACGGCGCCCCCTCCAACTCCGACAATTAAGTCAGAGCGCGTGAAACCGGCAGAAGCAAGCCAACTCCAAAGAGAAGTTAAGTTACTCAAACTCTTAGCCTCTTCCCCATCTGGAACTGTGAAATAGAAAACCTCACTATCGCAATCAAATTGCATGGAAGAGGACATGCTTTGCGTGTGAATAATTCCGACTCTAGTTCTATTTTTTGCAAGGGTTAGAAGCTGCGATCTCCAATCACAATCAACTATTACGTTGTACTCGTGCTCGGCCTTAACCGTTATTAATTTCACTCAAATCCCCGATTTAATAGTTTGAACGATCTCTTCAATACTCATTGCATCGACTTTAATTACCATTGTCGCTAATTTCTCGTAAATTGGACGCCGCACATCGTATAGGTTTTGCCATTGGGCACGTGGATTTCCAAGAAGTAAGGGTCTATCACGATTAAAACCTACACGTGGTGCTGCAACCGATAAAGAGACGTCGAGAAAAACTATTGGGCATTCTGTCGCAGCGAGTGCGGCCTGCGAACGCTCAGAAATTGGTGCTCCTCCTCCAAGAGAGAGGACAGAGTTCTTATCCTTTAAGGAGGCTGTGAGCGCTTCAAACTCTAAATCTCTAAACACCTCTTCACCATCAACTACGAAAATATCCGAAATCCTTCTGCCGGAGTTTTTTTCCACCACATTATCTGAGTCAATAAAGCCCACTCCAAGTGTCTTTGCCAGCGCTCTTCCTACACTACTTTTTCCGCTCCCAGGAGGTCCAATGAGAATTGCATATGGCACGTCCACTACCTACTTAAAATTTAAGTTCTGCATGTAGCCTTCAAAGTTTCGCTTTGTCTCACTGAGACTGTCTCCACCAAATTTTTCAAGAACTGCTTCGGCTAAGACTAGAGCTACCATGGCTTCGGCGACTACGCCTGCTGCTGGAACTGCACAGACATCTGAACGCTGATTAATTGCTTTCGCAGGTAAACCCGTAACCACATCGATAGTGTCTAAAGCTTTTGGCACCGTTGATATTGGCTTCATCGCCGCTCGCACGCGTAGGATTTCACCATTCGACATTCCGCCTTCGGTGCCACCGGCGCGATCACTTCGACGAATGATTCTTCCACCACTTGATTTTTCAATCTCATCGTGAGCAACACTTCCCCGCCTCGAAGCGGTCTCAAACCCATCTCCAAGTTCGACGCCTTTAATGGCTTGAATTCCCATAAGCGCACCTGCCAAACGCGCATCTAACCGACGATCCCAATGAACATGAGAACCAAGCCCTGGCGGCATATTAAATGCTAAAACCTCTATAACTCCACCCAGAGTATCTCCATCCGAATGAGCGCTCTCAATTTCTGCGACCATAAGCGCACTAGTGGTTGGATCGGCGCATCGAACTGGATCCTCATCAATTCGCTTCATATCATCAACCTCAGGAAGCTGCGCTGTGTTAGGTACGCGGACAGCGCCTACCGATAGAACGTGACTTAGAATCGTAATACCTACACTTTGTTCGAGGAACATGCGCGCCACTGCACCGAGTGCTACTCGAGATGCAGTTTCTCGTGCACTGGCACGTTCAAGAATTGGCCGCGCATCATTTAAATTATATTTTTGCATTCCTACTAAATCTGCATGTCCTGGTCGCGGACGTGTCAAAGGTGCGTTGCGCGCCAAATCCTCAATCTCCTGCGTTGCGATGGGATCTGGTGACATAATTTTTTCCCACTTTGGCCACTCAGAGTTATCAATCTGAATCGAAATAGGTCCGCCTTGTGTTAATCCCAATCGAATACCACCAAGAATCGTGGTTTTATCGGCCTCAAAACTTTGGCGGGCTCCACGCCCAACGCCTAAACGCCTACGAGTTAAGTGATAATCAATGTCAGCCGTCGTGACGGCAACCGAGGCGGGTATCCCTTCAATAATTGCACTGAGGGCCTGACCATGAGATTCACCAGCTGTTAACCAACGCATCTGCGTATTGTCGCAGAGATGTGCTCATGTCTGCAGCCAAATACAAGGCCGAGCCAGAAAATATTGCAAAGGCTAGAGGGATACTTTTGGGCAATTGTGCCGAAAACAGCTTCATCAGGAGTTACTGAAAAAAGCCTATGTGGATGGCCCAAGTGCCTTTTCTGCATGCCGTCGCATTAACTGCGCCATGCTGGTACGTTCGACATAGACACCTGAAAAAATCGCTACTTGATCGATTGCTTGATGGATTAAAAGATCTAAACCATCCACAACCTGAGCTCCAAGTCCGCTCCATGCTTTTAGCGCCATCGTCGGCCACGGATTGTAGAGAACGTCGAAGAAGATACCAGCCGGCTTTGATGGGAAGTTTTTTATTAGTGAATCTGAGACACCTTCTGGAACCGTTGAGATAATTAAATCAGCACTTTCAAAGAGGTTTGAGTCTCCCCACTCTACGAACGTTAAACCCGAAAATTCAACGCAGTTAGAAATCTCTTTAACTCTAGATAGCGATCGAACCATAACGCTTATTCGAGTTGAAACGCCATCGCATGCAGATACCGCTGCACGCGCCGTTGCTCCACCTCCGATAACAAGAACATCACCGGTGGCATCTCTTCCATGTGCTGATAAGGCGTGCGTGAAGCCTGAAACATCGGTCGTTGAAGCGCTCCATACCTGAAAGGGGTCTTGCACTAAGGTATTGGCACTTAGTATTCGTGAAGCCAATGGTGAAACATTACTAGCAAAATCCAACACTTCTTCTTTTAACGGCATCGTAAGTGAGAAACCTGACCACGTTGGTCCACAACTTTCCAGAAAACTTCCCAGCTCGCCCGATTTAATCTCGATTCGAGTGTATTCACTCTCGAGACCTAATTCGGTATATGCAATCGTATGAAGTAATGGACTTAAAGAGTGAGAAATCGGAGAGCCAAGGACGGCCGCTTTGATCAATCGAATGCACCTGCCTTCCTATTTTCTTGATACAAAGATTTCCACGCGAGAAACTCTTCGTGAGAGGCAGTAAATCGAGTGTCACCGGGTGCAACAGTAATAAAGTAAAGCCAATCTCCAACGGCGGGATTCAATGCAGCTTCCATTGCACGCGCCCCTGGATTTCCAATTGGAGTCGGCGGTAGGCCATATCTCTTGTAAGTGTTGTATGGGGAATCTATGAGCGTTGATGAAGTACTTAAAAAAATTTCACCGCGCACTTTCTTAACATAGTGAACAGTTGAATCCATCTGAAGAGGCATAGAAATTTCGAGCCTATTAAAAATTACTCGAGCAACTTTGCTGAAATCTGCGGTGTCGCCTTCGGCTTGCACAATGGAGGCAATTGTCAATAATTGTAATGGTGTATAAGTGCCTGAAGCATTAAGAATCTCCTGACCAAATTTTTCGCTTCGAAAACGATTAATCATCGCTTGGAGCACCTGTATCGCGCTGGTTTGCCGCGGAAAACTATATTGAGCTGGAAAAAGTAAACCTTCTGGATTACTAAACCCTGAAGGGAGAAATAGCGAATCGAAAGCCTTCGATATTTCAGCTTGCTTAAATCCGTAAACAAGAAGTGAATTAACAATTTCCTCACTCCAAGCGCCTTCAAATACTTTGATCAGATTTGGAATGCGTGCTGGATCTAGAAGCTGTTCAAGAGCTTGCGCCGCAGAGATGGACAAAGTAAGTCGATGAGAACCGGGTGAAACTTTTTCTGAGTTTTTATTCGAAACAGCGACTCTAAAATATGCTGAAACGGATTTAGTAACTTTGTTTTTAAATAGAAGTTCTGCCACTTCGTATCCCGTTGCACCAGATGAAATGTCCACAACTACTTCAGGTTCACTAACACCAATGGCTCGAGTGGGATAATCGGGTGCTGTTGAAGTATTGCTTCGAACCAGATGAAGTGAGTAGGTCAATCCCAAAATAAAGACCGCCGCCAAAACAACCGGTCTCAATCTCACGTTCGATTCTTTTCAATCGAGAGTGCAAACTCTAAAATTGCAACCGCTGCGGCTTCATCAATCCGAGATTTCGATTCCTTAAAACGTACCCCAGAATCGCGCAAACTTTTGGCGCCGCTCACCGTCGATAATCGTTCATCAATGAGTTCGATAGGGGAATTCGTCAACGTTAGAAGAAAATCGCAGAACTCCAAAGCTTTATCAACTGCAGAACCAGAACTTCCATCCATATTTGAGGGTTTACCTATATAGATCTTGATAGGTTCAAACTCTTGGAAGATTTCTAAGAGTTTACTCTTCAATGTCTTATCAGTGCTTCGTAGAACCATTAGAGGTGAGGCCAAAATCCCATCGACATCGCATACCGCCACGCCAATTCGAACAGCGCCATAATCGAAGGCAATACGACGACCTCTTTGCATGGGCGCTATTACCCTTTAAGTGCCGTGGTAATCGCTTCCAGGGCCTGAACGGTCTTCGATGCATCAGTACCGCCACCTTGGGCACAATCATCTTTGCCGCCTCCCCCACCGCCAAGAATGGAAGAACCTATCTTCACTAAATCACCCGCTTTAACTCCGAGGTTCCGAGCTCCATCACTTGCCGCCACTACTAATACAGGTTTGGAATCGTTAACACTAATGAGTGCTACGACACTGACATCTGATTGTGCCCGAAGCTTCAATGCGATTTTTCGCAAATCATCCCCAGGAATTCCATCTCTAAGAAGGGCTGCGATAGTTGAAACTCCATTGATTTCTCTAGCAGTTTTAGCGATTTCGTTTACTTGAGCAAAAGCACCTGCTGATCGAAGGCCTGCGATCTCCTTCTCAAAATCCTTTATTTTTGTAAGTAAATCCGAAATTCGATCTGGCAAATCCTCAACACGCGCACCTTTGATTAAAGTGGTCAATGAATTAAGCAAAAAATGTTCGCGTGCTAAAAACTTGTATGCGTCAACGCCTACTAAAGCCTCAACCCGACGTACACCTGCACCGATGGAGGATTCGCTCAATAACTTAATAACACCAAGCTCTCCTGAGGCAAGGACGTGAGTTCCACCGCATAACTCACGTGCCCAATCTCCAACGCTGACTACACGAACGACATCGCCATACTTTTCACCAAATAGGGCCATTGCGCCGATTTCTTTGGCCTGTGCTTGAGACATAGTTTCGGCGGTAACCTGCAAATTATCTAGCAGCAATGTATTTACTCGAGATTCAACCTCATTAATTACGCTGTCAGGTACTGCCCCAGTTGAAGGAAAATCGAAGCGAAAACGTCCCGGTGAGTTTTCCGATCCCGCCTGAGTTGCCGTCTCTCCTAAAATCTCACGGAATGCTTTATGCACCATGTGCGTTGCAGTGTGCGCTCTAGAAATCGCAGCTCTGCGCTCTACATCTATCTGAGCAAGGGCTTGACTGCTAACTTCGACGTTTCCGCTAACTACTCGACCACGGTGAACAATAACTCCAGGAACTGGCGTCTGCACGTCCCAGATTTCAATAATAGCGCCGTTAGCTAATGTTATTTTCCCACCATCTGCTAACTGACCACCACCTTCTGCATAGAAAGGAGTGCGATTTAGGACGACTTCAACGTCAAAGCCTGCATCAACATTACTTACCGAAATCCCATCGACAAGTAGTCCAGTAATTAAAGATTCACTCGAGATCGATGTATAACCGCAAAACTCACTCTTACCGCTTTTATCAGCGATTGCGCGATATTCGCTAACATCGGTATGCCCACTCTTTTTAGCGCGAGAATCGGCTTTAGCCCTATCTTTTTGTTCCTGCATTAATCGCCTAAAACCGACCTCGTCCACTTCAAGGCCCTCTTCGCGCGCCATTTCCAACGTTAAATCAAATGGAAAACCATAGGTGTCATGGAGTTTAAAAGCTTCGGCACCTGGCAGCACAGATTGTGAACTCTTCTTTAAGGCAGCACTTGCACCATCAAAGATAGTTGTTCCACTCTTTAACGTTTGCAAAAAACTCTCTTCTTCAGAAACGCTCACAGAGAGGATCCTCGCTTTATCGGTGACTAATTCAGGATATTGGGGCCCCATAGCACCAATTGCTGCAACGGATAGTTCGGACATGATGGGATCCATAGATCCGAGCAAACGCATATTGCGAATCGTTCGGCGCATCATACGACGCAGTACATATCCTCGACCTTCATTTCCGGGTGTTATGCCATCACCAATGAGCATCGCTGATGTGCGTGCATGATCGGCAATAACTCTCAACGAGATATCCGATTTCTTAGATGCCCCATACTTAACACCAGTTAGCTCGGATGCTTTATTGAGAATCTGCATCGTCGTATCAATCTCATAGATATTATCCACACCTTGCAAAATCGAAGTTAATCGTTCAAGGCCAAGGCCTGTGTCTATACTTTTTGCCGGTAGTTCACCGAGAATTGGAAAATCATCCTTGCCGTTGCCAACCCCGCGTTCATTCTGCATGAACACCAGGTTCCAGATTTCCATGTAACGATTTTCATCGGCAATGGGACCACCATCTTTTCCGTAAGCCGGTCCACGATCATAATAAATCTCAGAGCAAGGTCCACATGGACCAGGCACACCCATCGACCAAAAATTATCACTCATTCCCATTCGCTGAATTCGCTCTAGGGACACGCCTATCTTTTTATGCCAAATATCGGCAGCTTCATCATCGTCTAGAAAAACCGTGACCCATAACTTATCTGGCGAAAAACCATAACCACCATCATCGATCGCTCGAGTCAATAGCTCCCATGCTAGTGAGATAGCACCTTCTTTAAAGTAGTCACCGAAAGAGAAATTTCCACACATTTGAAAAAATGATGCATGACGTGTGGTCTTGCCAACTTCATCGATATCCAACGTTCGAACACATTTTTGTACCGAGGTTGCGCGCTTAAAGGGCGGTTTAACTTCACCTAAGAAATATGGTTTAAAAGGCACCATTCCGGCGTTGACTAAAAGTAGATTCGGATCATCGGCGATAAGTGAGGCCGATGGTACAACGGTATGGGTTAGACCCTGGCGATTATCACTCTCAAAAAAACGCAGCCAGCGCGCACGGATCTCGGCGGATTCCACGTAGAGTGATCACTCAGCCTTCTTCTTAGAGCGTGACTTTTTCTTAGCCGCCGCAGCTAAAATCGCTCCAGCAACTTTAACTGCAGAACCATTCTTATTCATAAAAGAGTTTGTTGCGTTAGCAACTTTATCTGAGATATCTTCAGCGTTCCTAGTAATTCTATTAAAACTCTTGAGTGGTGCATTTACAAGAGAAATAGTCGTGTGAACCTCTTCAATCAGAGGTGCAGTCTCTTCGGTCAATGATTTAAGAGAGAGCTTAGCCTCATCGATAAATCGACCAACCCTGATTACGACATAACTTATTGCGATAGCGATTATAAAGAGTCCGCTCGCTGCGATGATAGTTGCAATTCCACCTGGTCCCATGTAATTAGCCTACCTGAGGAGCGTTCTTTACTGCGCCATCAATACCACTTTCTTTTCTTTGAGCGGCAGTAATAGGTGTAGGAGCTCCAGTTAATGGATCTCCCCCGCTGGCCGTCTTAGGAAATGCGATAACTTCGCGAATTGAATCAGAACCCGTCAACAAGGCGCAGACTCGATCAAGACCCAATGCTATTCCTCCATGGGGCGGCGGACCGTAATTGAATGCCTCAAGTAAGAAACCAAACTTCGAAGCCGCTTCCTCATCACTCAAACCGATTACACGAAAGACATCGCTCTGCATTTTCTGGTCATGAATACGTATCGAACCTCCACCTAGCTCAGTTCCATTTAAAACTATGTCATAGGCATACGCCAATGCATGTTCAGGATCGTTCGCGAAGCTCGATGCAAATTCAGGTTTTGGACCAGTGAAGGGGTGGTGGACAGCGGTCCATCCCCCGTCTTGTGTTGGTTCAAACATTGGTGCATCGACAACCCATAAAAACTCCCATGAATTGTGAGCAATTAATCCACAGCGCTTTCCTATTTCAAGACGCACGGCACCTAAGAGATTCAACGCTTCGCTGCGCTCACCTGCGGCAAAAAAGATTGCATCGCCAGGTTTTGCTCCAGTTGCTGCAGCAATTCCAGCGGACTCACTTTCACTTAAATTTTTAGCAACGGGTCCACCTAATGCTCCATCGGCATCAATTAAAATATAGGCCAAACCCTTTGCGCCTCGAGCTTTCGCCCAATCTTGCCAAGCATCAAGCTCGCGTCGCGGCGAAGTTGCCCCCCCTGGCATAACAACTGCGCCAACATAGGGTGCTTGGAAAACTCTAAAACTTGTTTCTGCAAAAAATTCAGTCTGCTCTGAGAGTTCATTGCCAAAACGTAAATCTGGTTTATCCGATCCATACCGCGACATAGCTTCGGCATACGTCATACGTTTCAATGGCAACGCAATTGTGTAACCAACAGCCTCTAGCCAAATTTTGGCAACAATTTTTTCGGCGACAGCTAAAATATCCTCTTGGTCAATGAACGACATTTCAATATCTAACTGAGTGAATTCAGGTTGTCGATCTGCACGAAAATCTTCATCACGAAAACAACGGGCTATCTGATAGTACTTTTCCATTCCTGCAACCATCAACAACTGTTTAAAGAGCTGAGGTGATTGTGGAAGGGCGTACCAGCTTCCAGGTTGAAGCCGAACAGGGACAAGGAAATCACGAGCGCCTTCTGGCGTTGAACGTGTCAGATAGGGTGTTTCAATTTCAAGAAAAGACTCTTCCTCCATAACACGTCGAATGGTTGATGTAACCTTTGAACGAAGCCGAAGATTTGCTGCAGGTTTTTCTCGACGCAAATCCAAGTATCGATATTTAAGGCGTACTTCTTCGCCAATATCTGCGTCATTACCGCTATCTATAGGAAATGGAAGCGGGGCAGATTCACTCAGGACTACAACGGTGTCACCCATAACTTCAATCTCGCCCGTTGGAATATTGGAATTCTCATTTCCAGCTGGCCTGGCAAGAACTTCGCCAGTAATGAGCAAGCACCATTCTGCCCGAAGCGCACCTGCAATTTTTTCATCACGAATGACGACCTGCACTGAACCAGATGCATCTCGAAGATCGATAAATGCCACACCGCCATGATCGCGACGGCGGGAAACCCAGCCTGCCAATGTAACTACCGTACCGGCATCAGTTTTGCGTAGCGTGCCCGCATCGTGGCTTCTTAGCATAATGAGTGTGGTTTCGCTTTCTACAGTGCGTTGATTAAGGATTCAATTGTAACTGAAACCGATACACCGGTGTTCATATTTTTGAGTTCAACGCTTTGAGAAGCAATCTCTTGATCGCCAACTACCACGACATTGCGCGCACCACTCTTATCGGCAGACTTCATTGCAGTTTTCAAGGAGCGGTCACCAAAGGCTATTTCAACTATTTTTCCTGCGCCTCGTAGCTGCGTAGCTAACTCTAAAACCATCTGCATTGCACCATCGCCGAGCGGAATAATGAACAAATCCGAAACAAAGCCTTCAATTGGAATTACTCCTTCGGCCTCAGCCGCCAACAATGCACGATCAACCCCAAGACCGAAACCAATTCCAGAGAGCTCTTGGCCTCCGAGTTCGGCCATCAAACCGTCATAGCGGCCTCCCCCACCAATACCAGATTGAGCACCTAAAAGATCATGTACAAACTCAAAGGTGGTACCCGTGTAATAATCCAAACCCCGCACCATTCGTGGATTTAAGTGGTATGAAATACCTAATACATCTAGAAAATTCTTTACTTTTTCAAAATGTTGACGAGATGCAACGCTTAGAAAATCCATCAGAAGCGGTGCCTGCGCCATGGCGTTTTTGATCACCTCTCGTTTATCATCAAATAACCGCAACGGATTTATTAAAGCTCTAGAAGTAGTAGCTTCATCTAAGTCAAGAGTTGCTATATATTTCAGAAGTTCAACGCGATGTGCCGCGCGAGATTGCGCATCACCAAGGCTAGTAATCTCTAAGCGATACTGCTTCAAACCAATTGATTTAAAACCAGCATCAGCGATTGCGATGACTTCTGCATCTATTGCAGGATCATCTAAGCCGATCGCTTCAATACCAACTTGATAGAATTGGCGGTAACGCCCGGCCTGCGGGCGTTCGGCACGAAAATATGCCCCTGAGTACCAAATCTTTACTGGCAAACGACCTCTGTCTAAACCATGCTCGATAACCGCTCGCATCGCTCCCGCAGTTCCTTCAGGGCGCAAAGTAATCGAACGATCTCCCCTATCGGTAAAGGTGTACATCTCTTTTGTTACCACATCAGTTGAAGCACCAACACCTCTGCTAAAGAGTTCAGTATCTTCAAAAACAGGAAGCTCCATAAGTTGGTAACCAGCCAGACGAGCCGGTGCAATCAAAGATTCACGAACGAATTCAAATAACTTTGAACGTGGAGGAACATACTCACTCACCCCTTTGGGGGCTTGAATTCTCGCTCGAGCCATTAGTAACGCTCTTTCAGTGAGTTCAAATATGGGTTGTGCTTTCGTTCGCGACCAATCGTTGTTTCATTGCCATGTCCCGGCAATACCCGTAAATGGTCGCCAAGAGGTAGAACTCTTTTTCGCAAACTCTCCTCCATATCCTTAGCCGAGCCGGTTGGTTGATCGGTCCGGCCAATCGAGCCTGCAAAGAGAACATCGCCGCTAATGAGCAGTTCATTGGATACTTCAAACATCAGTGAGCCCGCCGTATGGCCAGGTGCATGTATGGCCGTAATCCTGAGCCCGACAATCTCAAGAACTTCTCCATTTCGCAATTCTCTTACATCCCTTGGCTCAACAAACTCCATGCCTGCCAATGTCGCGGCATATTCTGGCGACAGGCAGCGTTCGGGATGGGCAAGAGCAATCCGATCCTGACTATGGATATATGCCGGAATCTCATATCCATCGGCGATAGGTGTAATTGAAAAAGTGTGGTCCAAGTGGCCATGGGTAGCAAAAATAGCCACGGGCTTGAGCCTGAACTCATCGAGAATGGACGATAACTGGGGGCTCACATCGGGCATGCCTGGATCAATAACTATGCACTCAGCTCCAGGGGCGCTGGCGATAACCCAGCAGTTAGTTGCAAACATAGGGGCGGCAAATGAGGCTACAAACATCCATGTACCCCTTATCTCGTGCCATAACTACGATTGACGCTATCTGGCTGGTACAGGGTACCTTTTACCCTACACAAACGCAGAATTCACGCGCTTTGAGGTACACCTCGAAGAGCCCGCGCCATACATAGCGACGTTCACATGAACAACGCGCTGAAAGGATCACCACCATGACCGATATACATCCACTTCCTATAGCAACAGCGGCAAGCGCGTTGATTGGAGATCCTGCAGCATTTGGACGGGTAGGCGACGACGGAACCGTCTATGTTCGAACTTCAAGCGGCGAAAAAGCCGTTGGCTCATATCCGGGAAAAACCCCTGAAGAAGCACTCACCTACTTTGTCCGCAAATTTGAAATGCTCGCCGCTGAGGTTGCGCTACTGGCAGCACGCGTTAAAAGCGGAGCGTTGGTTCCTTCAGATGCCTACATCGCAGTAAAGAAATTACGAGATGCGATAAAAGAGTTAAATGCAGTCGGCGATTTAGAAGCACTCTCAGCCTCAGTTGAGCAGATCGAGCCATTGATTGAAGGTCATCGTGAAGCATATGAAGCTAAAAAGGCCGCTGAAACTGCCGCCAAGAAAGCTCGCCTTGAACAAATTTTGATTGAGAAAGAGAAAATAGTTGCAGAGGCTGAATCATTAGCGATGAGTGAGTCATGGAAGAGCACGGGAGATAGATTAAAAACTCTCTTAGATGAGTGGAAATCCGCGCCACGTTTAGATAAAGCGACAGATGCCGAACTGTGGAAGCGTTTCTCATCCTCGCGTAACAAATTTGATAAACGCCGTCGCACCCACTTTGCCGCCCTTGAAGCGGTACAGAAAGTTGTCTCTGATGCAAAAAAAGCGATTATTACTGAAGCTGAAAGCTTAGCCACATCAACTGATTGGGTGCCAACAGCCAAACGCTTTAAAACACTTATGGATGCTTGGAAAGCTACGGGTCGAGGCAAGCCAAGTGATGATGCCAAGATGTGGGCGCGTTTTAAAGCCGCGCAGGACCAATTCTTCACTGCTAAGAATGCAGATCTAGAAAAACGCGATGTAACGATGGCAAGTAATTTAATAAAGCGCGAAGAACTTGTCGTACTCATCGAAGCAATTCTGCCAATAACGAAGTTGGATGAGGCTAAGAAGGCGCTTCGAGAGCATATGAACGAATGGAACAAGATTGGTATGACTCATCGCGACAAGCGCGCCTCTCTCGATGCTCGTGTCCATGCAGTTGAAGCTGCAGTTAAAGCGGCCGAAGCCGATAATTGGCGCAAGAGTGATCCCGCTGCAAAGGCTAGAGCCCAAGAGGTAGTAAAGCAGCTGAATGATTCAATCGAAAACTATGAAAAAACCGCCGCTAAATCGCAAGCTGCTGGCAATACCAAGAAAGCTACCGAGGCTTTAGAGTCAGCCGCCGCTCGAAGAGTGTGGCTCGCAGAGGCAGAAAAGAGCTTGGCAGAGTTTAGCTAATTTAATTTTTAGTGGTTCTATAGACGTCGTAGACGCCTTCGATATTTCGCACTGCACCTAGGACTGCATCCAAATGCGTTGCGTCGGCCATTTCAAAAGTAAAGCGTGAAAAGGCCGTACGGTCTTTTGATGTACTAACTGATGCACTTAAAATATTTACATGTTGATCCGATAGTGTGCGTGTCACATCAGCTAAAAGTGATGCACGGTCCAGCGCCTCTACCTGAATATTTACGAGGAAGATCGAACCTGCTCCTACTCGCCACTTTACCTCGACCACTCTATCGAATTGATTTGTTACTAAATCCCCTGCATTGACGCAATCACTTCGATGTATGGAAACACCACTGCCTTTAGTAATAAAGCCCATGATTTCATCACCTGGTACCGGTGTGCAGCAGCGTGCAAGTTTAACGAGTACATCATCAGCGCCTTCAACATCTACGGCATTACTTGATCTGCGACTTACAGGCACACGGGTGGGCAGAACATTCATAGTTGGTTCGGGGTGAGAGTCTTCTGCGCCGAGCGCTACGACTAACTTATCAATTATCGATGTTGCTGAAACATGGCCATCACCGACGGCAGAGTAAAGGCTTTCGATATCGCTGTAGTGAAGATCATGGGCGAGCTCTAGAAGCGAGTGACCAGCAAATATCTTTTGCAAAGGCAGACCAGCTTTGCGCATTTGTCGAGCGATTGATTCACGGCCAGCATCTATCGCTTCCTCTCTACGCTCTTTACTAAACCAAGCCTTTATCTTTGAACGTGCGCGAGGGCTCTGTACAAAGTTAAGCCAATCTCGACTTGGACCTGCGTGCTCGCCCTTATTAGTTAAAATCTCTACAACATCACCATTACTTAACCGGGATTCAAGTGGAACTAACCGTCCATTTACTTTTGCCCCTGCGCATCGGATGCCCACATCGGTATGAACCGAGAATGCAAAATCAACCGGAGTCGATCCCCCTGGCAGAGCGACAACACTCCCCTTTGGCGTAAATACGAAGACCTCAGGTGAACCTAAATCAAAACGCAACGCTTCGAGGAACTCTGAAGGATCTTCGGTCTCCTTTTGCCATTCATGGAGTTGGCGAAGCCATAACATTTCTGGCGAACTCTCGTTATTCTCATGTCCCTGCTTGTACTTCCAGTGTGCTGCAATGCCGAACTCAGCCCGCGAATGCATATCAAAGGTTCGGATCTGAATCTCTATCGCTTTACCAGTCGGTCCGATTACCGTTGTATGAAGAGATTGATAGAGATTAAATTTAGGCATCGCAATGTAATCTTTAAATCGGCCAGGAATTGGACTCCATCTAGCATGAATAGAACCTAATACGGCATAACAGTCGCGTACATCATCAACTAGAACTCGAATACCTACTAAATCATAAATTTCATTGAACTCGCGTCCTCGAACAACCATTTTTTGATACACCGAAAAAAAATGTTTTTGACGACCCGTAACCGTTGCATGAATCGAATCTTTAGCTAGATCATCGGTGACGATGGCGATAACCTGCGATGTTAGTGAATCGCGCGAAGGTGATCGCTCAGCAACTAACCGAGAAATCTCTTCAAATTTCTTAGGTTCGAGAACTTCAAATGAGAGATCTTCTAACTCCCACTTAATTGCATTCATTCCTAGCCGGTGCGCTAATGGTGCATATATATCTAGAGTCTCGCGAGCCTTGCGCTCAGCGTTTTCCTGAGAAACAAATTTCCAGGTGCGCGCATTGTGCAGACGATCTGCAAGTTTGATTACCAATACACGAATATCCCTAGACATTGCCACTACCATTTTACGAACGGTCTCAGCTTCGGCCATGGGGCCATATGTAAGGCGATCTAATTTAGTGACACCGTCAACAAGATTAGCGATCTCGTCACCAAAATCTCGTCGCAACTCTTTGAGTGAGTACGGAGTATCTTCTATGGTGTCATGCAAGAGCGCTGCAATAATTGTTTCGCTATTTAATCCTAGCTCTGCCAAGATTTTAGCAACGGCTACAGGGTGTGTAATGTAGTGTTCTCCGGATTTACGTAATTGACCCTCATGTGCCTTTTGGGCAACAAGAAAGGCGCGCTCTACATCTTCAAGCTTGCTACTCGCATGATTTTCTTTGAGCACACTTAAAACTGGTGCAATCAAAGTATCCACAAGAACTGCCTACTTGCGACCTTTGCGCTTTGGTTGATTACGAGGTCCACGATTTTCAATCTTTGCAGTAATTGGAGTTACTGCGGAAAAAACTGTTGGGGTTGCACTTCGCCCATTTACACGCTTGGCCAGGGCAATCATCGCCGGCTCTCTTTCACGCAATTGAGCAAGCACGGGAGGTGCGATAAAGACCGAGGAATAAGTTCCGACTGCTAAACCAATAAATAGAGCGAGCGAGAGATCTTTGAGCGTTCCAGCACCGAGTAGTCCCGCACCTACAAACAAGATTGAGCCAACTGGAAGTAAGGCAATGACAGACGTGTTAAATGAGCGAACAATCGTCTGGTTAACTGCCAAATTTGCAGCTTGAGAATACGTGCTCTTTGAACTCGATGTTATGGTCCGAGTGTTTTCACGAATCTTGTCAAAGACAACAACGGTGTCGTAGAGCGAATAACCGAGAATGGTGAGAAAACCAATGACCGTCGCCGGCGTTACATCAAATCCAACAAGAGCATAGATTCCAACTGTAATAAAGACGTCGTGCACAACGGCCACAATTGCCGCAACTGCCATCTTCGGCTCAAATGCCATAGCAAGATAGAGCATGACGCAAATCAGGAAACCAAGTAATCCGTACACTGCCTTGCGTGTAATCTCTTTACCCCACGATGGACCAACGATTTGAGTATCGATTGATTCGACACTTACCGAAAACTTGTCGGCAAGGGCATCCTGAACCGCATTATTTTGAACAGTATCAAGGGCCGCCGTTTGAACTCGCACTTTATCAGTACCAATATTTTGAACGATTATCTCGCCAGGAACTCCAACTGAAGCAACAGCTGCACGTGCATCGGCAATTGATGCGTTTTGCTTAGTAACCGTAAAAGATGAGCCACCTTTAAATTCAATTCCTAAATGTAGGCCTTGCCATACAAGGGCTGCGATTGATAAAAGGATGAAGAAAGCAGAAATTGAATACCAGCGACGTCGACGTCCAATGAAGTCAACTGATGTTTCACCGCGATAGAGACGACCACCTAGACCTGAAAATTTTGACATGAATTACGCCTCCTTAGTTACTAGCAGTGTTCCAGTGCTCTTAGCTGAGAGGCCAGAGAAGCGGTGCCCAGATGCAAAGAAATTGAGCCGTGCAAGAATCGTCACGAGTGGCTTTGTGAAAGTGAAGACCACAATGAGGTCAACCAAGGTGGTGAGACCTAAAGTAAATGCAAAGCCTCGAACTCCGCCAACGGCAAAGAAGTAGAGAAGTGCTGCGGCAATAATCGAAACAAAGTCGGCGATTAAAATTGTGTGACGGGCGCGCAGCCAGCCAGTTTCAACTGCAGTTCGAAGCGATTTACCCTCTCTAATCTCATCTCGAATACGTTCGAAGTAGATAATGAATGAATCGGCAGTAACGCCGATAGCTACGATTGCACCCGCGATTCCAGCAAGTGTGAGCGTAAATCCAATCCATTCTCCTAGAAGCAAGAAGAGAACAAGTACAAGTGAAGTTGCCACAAGAAGTGAGCCGACGGTTACAAGGCCAAGACCTCGGTAATAGAGCAGTGAGTAAAGAAAGACGAGAATTAGGCCAAGGCCACCTGCAATTAAACCAGCATCAAGTTGGTCAGCTCCAAGAGTTGGAGAGATCTGCTGAATTTCGCCACGATCAAATGCCAAAGGCAATGCACCGTACTTTAATACATTGGCTAAATCCTGTGCTTCAAGTTGAGTGAAGCTGCCAGTAATCTGCGCATTTCCAGATGGAATTGGCTCAGTGATTCGTGGAGATGAAACAACTAAACCATCTAGAACTATCGCGACTTGATTAAGAGGCTCAACCAACGTTGTTACACGAGTTGTGAGTGCACCAAATGCTGTTGTTCCCTCGCCATTAAATGTCAGACTGACATACCAAGCGTTTCCACCTTGGGTGTCAATTCCGGCAGATGCTTTTGAAATTTGACGGCCTAATACTTCAGCTGGAGCTAAAATATATTTAGTGGTGCCTGCGCGATCACACACAGCAATCGTATCTGTTGGTGCATCAGTTCCAGTTCCCTGAAGATTTTCTAACTTGGTGCAATCTAAAGCCGCAAACTTTGCATTCACGTCAGCGCTCACACCCGCAGTTGGGGTCGCGGCAGGATCGGCAGTTCCCGTTGCAGCAGCGCTTGCAAGAACCTGACGAAATCGAAGTTCAGCTGTTTGTCCAACTAATTCAACAACTCTACGACCTGTATCTCCTGGAACAGAGATGACAATTTGACGATTAGTTCCACTTCCCTGCGCGGCAACTTCTGATTCAGCAACGCCAAGTGAGTTAACGCGTTGGCGAATTATAGATACGGCTTGATCTATCGCCTCATTGGTAACTTTCCCACTCTCGCCAGGTGCTACTCGAGGTTGGAGCGTCACAGATGTTCCGCCTCGAAGATCTAGGCCAAGGCGCACCGAGGTTGCGCCTTGGACAAAGGCGATTCCAGCCAAGGCCACTAGAACCAGGCCAAGGATCGCCAATGAACGGCTCGGGCGGTTGGCCGTCTTTACAGCTTTATTAGTAGTAGACATAGACGCAGAGTCTAGGCATCAATTGCAGGTGTGTCGAAAAGAGAGGCCAGTTGCGCGGGTGGTGTACGTCCTATGTGGGCAAAACCCATTGCTGTTGCAACTCTCCCCCGCGGAGTTCTGGCCATAAAGCCATTTCTTACCAAGAAGGGCTCTGCTACAGATTCAACGGTTTCAACCTCTTCACCAACTGCTATTGCCAGTGTCGATAGCCCCACAGGTCCGCCATTGAAGCGCTCAATTAAAGCGGTGAGAACTCCACGATCTAGGCGATCTAAACCTGCAAAATCTACCTCGTAGATTTCAAGGGCGGCGCGAGTATCTTCAATGCCGATAAGAACACTGCCCTTGACTTGACCATAATCTCGCACGCGACGAAGAAGGCGATTGGCAATTCTGGGAGTTCCGCGAGAGCGCGTAGCGATTTCAACAATTGCATCGTGTGCAATTTGAATATCAAGTAAATCTGCACTCCTGCTTATTACCTGCGCTAACTCACTGTCGCTGTAAAAATCTAAATGCCCAGTAAAGCCAAAACGATCGCGCAGCGGACTAGTTAATAAACCACTTCGAGTAGTTGCTCCGACTAAAGTGAAATGTGGAAGTGAAAGCGGAATAGCCGTTGCACCAGGACCCTTACCGACAACAATATCTACTCTAAAATCCTCCATCGCCAAATACAGAAGCTCTTCGGCAGGTCGCGGTAAGCGATGAATCTCATCGAGAAACAAAATCTCACCCTCAACTAATGAGGAGAGAATTGCTGCCAAATCACCGGCATGTGTAATCGCCGGTCCACTAGTAATTCGAATAGGTGCAGACATTTCATTGGCCAAAATAAGAGCTAACGTTGTTTTTCCTAAACCTGGTGGTCCCGAAAGTAAAATATGATCGGCAGGCGATCCGCGATGGCGCGCTGCAGTAAGAAGAACATCGATTTGCTCACGCACTCTGTGCTGTCCAATAAACTCCTTCAAGCTGGCTGGGCGAAGTGCCTGTTCAACGGCTGAGTCTTCGCCCTTAATACTTGAACCCACTAAGCGATCCTCATTCACGTGAGATTTTCCCTTGTGATAATGCATCTTTGAGTAATTCGCCCAATGCAATAGTTTTCGGATCCACGCCCTCATTAGTTAACCTGGAAATCAAGGCTGAGATTGCTGCATCAGAATCTCTGGGTGAAAAACCAAGTGTGATCAGTGCACCCGTTAAATCTTCACGCCATGCCGGAACATGCGCGGAGAAAGCCGAAGAGTTGGTGAGCGAAGTTAACTTTCCTTTGAGTTCAAGAATTAATCGTTGCGCTCCTTTTTTTCCGATGCCAGGCACTCTTTCGATAGTTGCAACATCATCTTGTGCTATTGCACTACCTAAATCCTCTGGAGTGAGTGCGCCTAGAATGGAGAGCGCTACTTTTGGACCGATACCAGATACTGTTTGAAGTAGTTCAAATATCGTACGTGCCTCATCATGTGCAAATCCAAATAGTGTTAAGGAGTCTTCGCGTACGACTAACGTCGTATAGAGAAGGAGTTGAGATCCAATACTGACTTCAGCGGCCGTTTGCGCGTTTACTAAAATGCTTAGGCCCACTCCCCCAACTTCAACGATTAAGCGATCACTGTGGACGGCGCGAACAACTCCATGTACTGTAGAAATCATTTACGCACGTTGTTTTCTAAGTCGAGCTTGCTCAATCGATACCGCCGATGCAATCTTTGCAGTTGCCCCGCCCCGCCAAATATGACAGATTGCAAGGGCAAGCGCATCAGTGGCATCGACTGGCTTTGGAATCTCATTTAAATTCAAAAGTTTGGCGACCATCTGTGCAACTTGAGCCTTATTGGCACGACCAGATCCTGTGACCGATGCTTTAACTTCGCTAGGTGTATGCATCATGACTGGAATCCCGGATTTTGCTGCGATTAATAAGGCTACACCGGCGGCTTGAGCAGTACCCATAACAGTGCGAACATTATGTTGGGCAAAGACGCGCTCGACTGCGATGAAATCTGGGCTCCATAAAGAGATCCATTCATTAATTGAGGTATCTAATTCAAGAAGACGCGACTCAAGTGCAAGAGTTGAGGGAGTTAAAATCACACCGACACCCATCATTGTTAGAGGTCGACCAACAGCGCCTTCGACTATCCCAATACCGCAGCGCGTTAGACCTGGATCAATACCAAGAACTCGCATCGCACCACCTTCACTACATCGCGTTACATAAGAGTTCTAGCCTAGGGTTTTACCCACTTCTTTACTCAAGGCTCGCCATAACCTCATCACTTACATCAAAATTGCTAAAAACATTTTGCACATCATCGAGCTCTTCGATGGCATCGATGAGTTCAAATACTTTCTTAGCGTTCTCGACGTCGAGCTCAATCTGCAATGAAGGCAGAAATGAGGAGTCTGCCGATTCATAGTCAATGCCTGCGCTTTGGAGTGCGGTACGCACTGGAACTAATCTATTTGGCTCACTTACCACTTCAAAGGCCGTACCTAAATCATTGACCTCTTCGGCTCCGGCATCAAGTACCGCTTCAAGAATTGAGTCTTCAGTAAGGCCATCAGTTTTATTTACGATGACCACACCTTTTCGATTAAATAAATATGCAACCGACCCTGGATCTGCCATCGTGCCACCATTTCGCGTCACAGCAACGCGCACCTCAGAAGATGACCTATTCCGATTATCTGTAAGACACTCAATCATGATTGCAACACCATTGGGGCCATAACCCTCGTACATAATCGTTTGGTAATCCGCCGCACCGAGCTCTAAACCCGCTCCTCGTTTGACCGCACGCTCAATATTGTCGGCGGGCATCGATGATTTCTTCGCTTTAGTGATTGCATCAAAGAGCGTTGGATTGCCTTCAAGATCGGCGCCACCATTTCGCGCAGCCACTTCTATTGCACGGATCTGTTTTGCAAAAACCTTTGCACGTCGGCTATCGATGATCGCCTTCTTATGCTTAGTTGTCGCCCATTTGGAATGGCCAGACATTTCTTTGCCCCTTTGCCGCTTTTGTAATAGTTCGAGCTACTGTACCTGCTTCAGCGCGCCTCGTGCCACTTCCTCAATAAAGTATCGATGAACTCGATGATCTCCCGTGAGCTCTGGATGAAAAGATGTTGCCAAGATGGTTGAAGAGCGAACCGCGACTGGGTGGGAATCAATCTGCGCCAAAACTTCAACTCCGAGTCCTGTTGTTTCTACCCATGGTGCACGAATAAAGATTGCGCGAAGCGGCACATCATTTCCATCTGCAAATGCAATATCTGATTCAAAGGAATCAACTTGGCGTCCAAAAGCATTTCTTCGAACTGTGATATCCAGACCACCAAAAACCTCTTGTCCATCCATCACATCAAGAATCTGGTTGGCTAATAGAATCATCCCAGCACACGATCCATACACCGGCATTCCTGAAGCAATTCGTGACTTAATGGGCATGAAAATCTCAAAACTCTTAGCTAAATGTGCAATTGTTGTTGACTCGCCGCCAGGTATAACTAAGGCATCAACTGCATCTAACTCTTGGGAGCGTCGAATTGCCGTTGGATACACTCCGCAAGCGATCAGCGCACTAACATGTTCGCGAACATCGCCCTGTAGTGCAAGAACTCCAACTCTCATTCCCGAAACTCTGACTACCAACCACGCTCTGCAAGACGGTGGGGCGCTGGAAGATCGGCGACATTAATTCCAACCATCGCCTCCCCTAGGCCACGTGAAGCATCCGCAATTACCTTAGGGTCATCCCAAAAAGTTGTCGCGCGAACACATGCTGCAGCGCGTTGTGCTGGATTTCCTGATTTAAATATTCCGGAGCCGATAAATACACCATCTGCACCCATGCTCATCATAAGCGCTGCATCGGCAGGAGTTGCGATTCCTCCGGCGGTGAAGAGAACAACTGGAAGTTTGCCTTTTTCAGCTACCTCTTTTACTAATTCATACGGCGCCTGCAACTCTTTTGCTGCAACATAGAGTTCATCTTCACGAAGAGATGATAAACGGCGAATTTCACCATTAATTTCACGCATGTGCTGCATCGCATTAGATACATCGCCCGTGCCGGCCTCGCCCTTTGAACGGATCATGGCAGCACCTTCATTGATTCGCCGCAGCGCTTCGCCAAGATTTGTAGCACCGCATACGAAGGGTATGGTGAAGGCCCATTTATCAATATGATTTTTATAATCCGCAGGAGTTAATACCTCTGACTCGTCGATGTAATCAACACCTAAGGACTGCAAAACCTGTGCTTCAACAAAATGACCAATGCGCGCCTTTGCCATCACTGGAATTGTGACCGCGGCCTTTATCTTTTCAATCATGTCTGGATCTGACATCCGCGCTACACCACCTTGTGCGCGAATATCGGCAGGTACTCGCTCAAGTGCCATCACGGCAACTGCACCGGCATCTTCAGCAATCTTTGCCTGCTCGGCGTTAACGACATCCATGATGACGCCACCTTTGAGCATCTCTGCCATGCCACGTTTGACTCGCCCAGTACCTGTCTCATGCGCCATTAAGGTTCTCCAATTTTTTCACTCTTACTAGAGGGATATCCTACTTTGTTGGTGATGGCTTTGCGCTCGCAGGTATTAGCGTGAAATCCGGCTCAGTATCGGTCAGCGCTACCCAGACGTGGCCGGGCGCGAAGGCGATTTCACTGCCATCGAGCGCCGTCCACGTTGTTCCAACCTCATCAGAGGCGCGGCTCCATGTCGCGGTAAAGCTTTTGCCATCGCGCAAAATGTAACCAGTTCCAGTACCTACGGTCCTAGATAGCGGAGTGACGCCTCCAAACTTATCTCCATAGATCGAGGGGGTAATCGAAGTAATTTGAATTACGAAGGTCGAAGCGCCTAATTGTTTTCCTGTATCGGCAAGTTTGGGTTCATTGTTGTGCGTTAAAAGCCATCTATTTTCAACAAATGACCAGATGACACCATATTGCGCGGCGGGCCAGCGAACCACCGCACGTGAAATCGGAACTCCAACAGAATCGACTTTTCCAAATTTCCAACCAATTGATTTCGCAGAATCGACAACATATTCCTTCTCCAAAACTCTCTGCATTAATAAATCAGCGCGTAGAACCATTGCATGCGGCTGATTTCGAGTTGGATCCGTTGTATAAATCGTTGGAGATTGAGATTGGGCGCCGAGATTAACTACATTGGCTGCATCGATTACTGGAAGGAGTTTGCGTTGAGCACCACTATATGCAAAAACAACTCGACCATATTGACTCATGATCTCAATATCTGAAATGCGCGCACTTCGAACTGGACCGATACGCATCGGAATAATCGATGAAAAAACTGCAGCGAGGCGCGTTAGGCCACCCTCAACCTGTTCAATGTATACAACATCGGCATCTTCTAAACCGATCTGCGGACGCGCTGCATTCGTATCATCAATTTTGACTATTAAAACTGGACCGTTAATCCCCTCGCGACCGCTCAAAGCATTGTATTCAATTACTTTAGGAATGGTTGGAATGGGAGTGGCAATCCTTGGTGTCACTGTTGCGCAACTGCTCACTAAAAGTAGGATGATGAGGCTACATAGGCCTAAAACGGTTTTAGATCGCATCGAACTCAAACTCGTACGTTACTGGAAGCGGCGCAGTTCCTGCTAAACGAAATAAGCGAATAGCTAATTTCTTTCTGACCATCTGTGTCGATGAAACTGCATCGGTATGAATCGCAATAGCAATAGAAATCTTAGCCATCAACTCCGATAATTCATTGAGTAATGAGGCCTCCCCTTCATTTGCATGGATCGCTCCATCAACAATGAGCAGACCTAAAGCACCAGATAGCGCCATCTCCGCCGATGAACGATCTTGAACACTCGCTTCACGTGCTTGATAAGCAGCAGACGTTAATAGCAACGAGGATGCCGGATCTGCGAAATCGCTGTGGGCAATTTCTAAAGCTATTGCCGCACGACGCTGAAGCAGACTATCTAAGTTCGCCCAACTAGTTTCAACCCGATGATGTAATCGGTCTAAACGAGTAGCAAGGAAGGAGAGATACCAGAGCGAAATCAGAATAACTAAAGCAACTGCCAGTGTAGTTTTCACTTCCTATCGCCCGTCTCTAGTTAGAAATCGATTCCATGATCGATTATCTGAGGCTAAAGTAATTTTTTCTCCACCCACCATGGCCATTTCATAAATCGAAAATATTTCTTGTGCCACAACATCCCAATCAAATATTTGAGCGTGATTCTTACCTTTTCTCACAAGTTCTCTACACTTAGGTTCATCGCGAAGTAAGTCAATTATGGTTTTTGCCAAATCCAATGAATCCTCCGATGCAAACAAGGCGCCGTATTCGCCTCCACCTAGCAGTGAATCAAAAGCGGGAATATCACTTGCTACTACGCAGGCACCTCCGGCTAGAGCTTCGGCCAAAATTATTCCAAAGGACTCTCCACCAGTGTTTGGGGCGACGTAGATGACCAATGATGAGATAAAATCGGCCTTTTCAGCTTCAGTAATCTTGCCTAAAAATTTAATTCGGTGACGTAGTTCTGGATCGATCGATTTTTCAATCTCACTTGAATCACCTGGACCAGCGACAAAAAGTTTAACATCAGGGGCAAATCGGGCAATGATTGGAAGCGCGTCGAGTAAAACTTGTAAACCTTTTCGGGGCTCTTCAAAGCGCCCAATAAATCCAATCGAATTTCCCGACCATTCAGCTCTTGGAACTCCATTTGCATAACGCTTGGCATAAATCCCATTTGGAATCACAACGGCATCGGTTTCAAGGTGATTGGTAAGCGTTAATCGCGCCGCTTCAGAGACTGCAATGCGAGCTGAGAGTTTTTCTATGGCAGGTTCGAGAATTGGACCAATGGCAAAAATTACTTTTTGATGTTTAGCCGCAGCATGAAAAGTTCCGACCATTGGACCTTCGGCGGCCCAGCATGCAAGAAGTGAAATCGATGGAATTGCTGGCTCATGTAAATGCAAGACATCGAACTCCCCATTTTGAATCCATTGCCGCACACGTGCAAAGGCGATTGGACCAAAAAGCACTCGCGCAACTGCGCCGTTGTAAGGAATTGAGATTGGCTTTCCAGCATTAACCACGTAAGGTGGTAATAAAGATTCATTTATCGCAGGTGCTAATACTGAGACTCTATGTCCTGCACTAATTAGAAACTCAGCTAAATCTCGCACATGGTTTTGCACTCCACCGGGCGTATCCCATCCATAAGGGCAGACAATTCCAATTGCTAGTTTTTTAGTGTGCGTCAATTTCGCTCCTTGAAATCGCCATCGATCCAAATGCGCTGCATCATATGCCAATCGGAAGGATGTGCAGAAATTCCTTTAGCAAATAAATCAGCACTACTTTGAACAATTGCTGCAACTCTCTCACTCTCATCGCCATTCGTTGACATCGGAACCATTTCAAAATCAATGTGAATTCCATCCTCGGTATAAGAAACCATCGCATAAATGAGCGGTGCGCCTGTCTTGATGGCCAAAATTGCAGGTCCAGCTGGCATGCGTGCCGGAGCCCCAAAGAAATTAACATCGATTCCAGAGCGAGAAAGATCTCTATCTGCAGCCAATGCAACAACACATCCGGCGCGTAATCGTTGTGCCAGAGTTGGAATAACACGTCCATCAAGGGGCAAAGCCTCCATACCAAATGCAGCGCGATATGACATAAATTTCTTAAACAGAGCCTCTGGCTTTAATCGCTCGGCCACGGTCACAATTTTTGCCCCTTTGCCGCAAAAATAGGCTGCGGCATGGTCATAATTTCCAACATGTGGCAACGTCACGATAGCGCCTTTACCTGCGGCAATTGCATCAAGGAGAAGATGCTCATTTGTCGTAGTTACAGTTGAAGCAATTCGCGCTTCCGACCAATCTGGAAATCTAAATGTGTCGCACCAATATCGAACCATCGAGCGCATCGCCCTGTACACCAGCAAATCTAAATCCAATGCCGTAATGTTTGGTTGTGTACGTGCGAGATTTGATTTGAAACGTACCACGCCCGGACCATTTCTCTTTGTAAGAAAATCTGAGATTCGATATGCCGACCTGTAAACAAAACCTTCAGGCAGCCAACGCAAAATACGCCAAGCGGCAAAATAGCCCCATGCAGTGAGTGTTTTCAGCATTTAGGCAAGCGCTCTTTTAACGATGAGCATTCGTTGTAGCACTGTTACTGATCCCAGGATCGCTAACAACCACAATCCCCCGGCTAAAACAAATGGAACGCCAAGACCATCAAAGGCGATAGCTAGCATTGAAATTGCTAATCGCTCAGTGCGTTCGGCGATTCCACCTGAACATGGAATTGAAAAAATCTCAGCTTTAGCTCGAATATATGGCACCAGCAAACCTGACACTAAGGCAACTATGACTACACCGGTCAAGCGATCATCTCTATCGATTAAATAGATTGCTAAACCAATCAAGATTGCAGAGTCTGTTATTCGATCTATCGTTGAATCTAAAAAAGCGCCCCAACGACTGGCACCTATCTGGGAAATTCTCGCCATGGTTCCATCGAAAAGATCGCTAAGGGCAAAGATTAAGATGATGGCCGTTCCGAGAAAAAAATCCCCCCTCGGGTAGAAATAGAGCGAGGATGCAACTACACCGAGCGCACCAATAAAGGTGGCCCCGTTAGGCGTGATGCCGATACGAAGGGCGAACTTAGCTACGGGTGTTATGAATCTCGTAACCGCCGGTTTGAAAATGCGACTTATCATCACCTCCCATCGTAGGCTGAGCAGGTGAATTCCACTGCATCATCCCTGTCCATCGCAGTTTATGGCCATGAGAGCGCCGAGCCAGCAGCTGTTGCCGCAGCACTGGGCGCACATGTAGCCCACGTCGCTGAGGCGCATATTGACTGTGCAATCTTTGCCGTTAACCCATCCACCGGAATTGACCAGGCAACGATTGATATCTGGTCGGCATATGATGAGTTTCAGACTCCACGGATTCTTGTTGTGACACATCTAGAAAACCAGGAGGCTGATTTCGAGGATGCCGTCATGGTTGCGAACCGCGTCTTTGATCTTATGGCTACTCCATATTTAGTTTTGCATGATGAGGCTGGATTGCCCTGCGCACTTATCTCGCTTGAATCAATGCAGATACTCGACTACAGCACCGTACCGCCAACGCAACGCCCCTGCGAAACTGAACATGAACTATTAGTGCAGGAGTTTCGCGATGAGTACCTCGAACTCACGTCCTCATTGGGTGAAGGTGCATTTTCTGCCGGGGTTTTATTTCCAGCAATACCAATCTGGATTGAAAAAACCCTCGGTGTAGATATTGTAAAAAGTTACGTGCAACAACTCAACGTGTAATCACCACGCGGCTGCGATTTCATCGCGAGTAAGGCTTAAAAGCTGCGGGATAACTTTCGTATGCCCGATGATCGGCATGAAGTTGGCATCACCACTCCACCGTGGAACAAGATGCTGATGAATATGATCGGCCACTCCTGCTCCAGAAATCGCCCCTTGGTTCATGCCAAGATTAAAACCTGCTGGCGAAGACACGATGCGCACCGTCCTCATTGCATGCGCAGTGAGCGCTGAAATCTCATCGCGCTCAATGTCAGTTAAATCGGTTAAATCGCTGACATGTCGATAAGCACAAATTAAAAGATGGCCCGGGTTATATGGATACAAATTCATGACCACGTAAGCGGTTTCGCCGCGATGAACAATTAGACCATCTTCATTGCTTAAAGTTGGAATTCGACAGAATGGACATTCAATTCCATTTCCTTCTAGCGGACGGTTTTCACCACGTAGATAATCAAGTCGATGTGGAGCCCATAAACGTGCCCAACTATCTGGAATCCCTAAGCCATCCATCTCAATTACACCTGCGTGCGATCGTCGATTATTTTTTTGATTTCAGCTATTGCATCGGCGATAGGAATTCCATTTTTCTGCTCACCATTTCGATATCTAAATGAGACGGCACCAGCTGCTTGATCTTCTTCGCCCGCGATCACCATGAAGGGTATTTTTTGCAATTGGGCATTGCGAACTTTCTTTTGCATTCGATCATCAGAGTTATCGAGTTCAGTGCGAATTCCAGCTTTGCCCATGGCCGACATGACTCCTGCTAAATAATCGGCGAAAGCATCGGCCACTGGAATTCCTATAGCCTGGACAGGAGCAAGCCATGGCGGAAAAGCCCCTGCATAATGTTCGGTCAAGACTCCAAAAAACCGTTCAATGGAGCCAAAGAGTGCGCGGTGGATCATCACTGGGCGCTGGCGGGTGCCATTCGGAGTGACATACTCAAGTCCAAAGCGTTGCGGTAGTTGGAAATCAACTTGGATAGTCGACATCTGCCATGTTCGACCGATTGCATCTTTTGCCTGAACTGAAATCTTTGGTCCGTAAAAAGCCGCTCCACCCTCATCTAATACAAGTTCAAGTTTCTGGGCAGTCGCGGCGGCGCGAAGTGCCTCGGTTGCCTCCAGCCAATCACTATCGTCGCCAACTGATTTTTCAGGGTTTCTAGTGGAGAGTTCAAGATAGAAATCACTGAGACCATAATCGCGAAGTAAGTTAAGAACAAAGGTCAGAAGCGAATCCAGTTCACCAACCATCTGTTCTTTAGTGCAATAAATATGCGCATCATCTTGAGTAAATCCCCGTGCACGTGTGATGCCATGGAGAACTCCAGATTTTTCATAGCGGTAGACCGTACCAAATTCAAAAAGACGCAATGGAAGTTCACGATACGAGCGACCACGTGAGCGATAAATTAGATTGTGGAAAGGGCAGTTCATTGGCTTCATGTAATACTGCTGACCTGCACGTTTGATTGTGCCATCGGTATGAAACTCTTCATCTAAAATCATTGGTGGGTACATACCATCGGCATACCATTCTAGGTGTCCTGATGTTTCAAAGAGCGCGGCCTTTGTTAAATGGGGTGAGTAGACAAACTCGTATCCCTCATCCTCGTGGCGCTTTCGGGAGTAATCCTCCATTGCTCTACGAATAATTCCGCCCTTTGGATGAAATACCGCTAAACCTGAGCCAATCTCTTCGGGAAATGAAAAGAGATCTAACTCTGCTCCAAGTCGGCGATGATCGCGCTTTTCAGCCTCTGCCAAAAGCTCTAGGTAAGCATTGAGCTCATCCTGAGAAGTCCAAGCAGTTCCGTAAATGCGCTGTAACATCGGATTTTTTTCCGAGCCACGCCAATATGCCCCAGCGCTTCGCATTAATTTAAATGCAGGGATTAACTTTGTCGATGATAAGTGTGGGCCTCTGCATAGATCACTCCACACTGGATTCCCATCTCGACCTAAGTTGTCATATATCGTTAATTCGGAGCCGCCGACTTCAACACTGGCTTCTTCACCTGCGGGACCTTTAATTCCAATGAGTTCGCATTTGTATGGTTCGTGAGCAAGCTCAAAAAGTGCTTCGGTTTCAGTAACCACTCGCCGCCTAAAACGCTGACCTTCTTTGACGATCTTGCGCATCACCGCTTCGATTTTTACTAAATCATCTGGGTTAAAACTCGCCTCTGGTTCAAAGTCATAGTAGAAGCCATCTTTGATGGGTGGTCCGATTCCTAGACGAGTATTGGCATAGAGCTCCTGAACGGCTTGGGCCATTACATGCGCAGTTGAGTGTCTAAGAACGGCTAAACCATCAGGGGAGGAAATCGAAACACCCTCAACGATATCTCCAGCATTTAACTGGCTCCAGAGATCTCGTAGTTGACCATTGATGCGCGCAACAACAATATCTTTGTTATCAGCGAAGAGATGGGTTGGGCGAATATCGACCTCAACGCTGAGCAGTTGACCATCTACTGTGATCTCTATCGAGGACATGTGCTTAGCCTAGCGAATGAAGTATGACCATCGCTCGGATTTTATCGCTGAAGGCCTGAGATGCCTCTAATTCGCGACCATCAATAGATGCCACTGGCTGTGAGATTCGAAGACTACTGAGCAAAATCGCCGCTCGTACTTCATCGATTCGAGAGATAGAAATTGATTCAACGCTCACCTCGCAGTGCTCAACAACGAGCTCTCGCATGATGCCGGGCAAAGTTCCATCACTAGTGGGCGGCGTCACCCAACGGTCATTGATATTCATCATCACATTTGAGACCGCGCCTTCACAAATATTTCCATCGGTGTTACACACTATCGCGTCATCAAAACCTACGAGCTTTGCCTCTTCTAAAATCGCCAAGCGATGTTCATATGGATAGCGTTTAATCATCTGGCTATCGGGTGCAAGTGCATCGGGGTGAATACGCACCCTAGCCGGCTTATTGTGTGAGTGATACGGCAGATGAACAACGGCCCACTGATCATTGGAGCCAAAAGAGATTCGCAATAAACCATCAGGGTGTGGTTCGGCTCCAAGCACCTGTGCTACCGCTTGTTCAACAAGTTCAAGATCAGGCAAGTTTATCTGGGCAATCTGAGCACTCTTTATTGCGCGCGCAATATGGCGAGAGTATGCATAGACAACACCATCTACTGTACGTAAAGTTTCAAATAATCCATTACCCTGCAGCCATCCTGTTGGAGTACATGGTGTAGTTTCAATATCAAGTAAAGCCCCGTTAAATGAGATCTTCATGACAAGGTTCCACCAGCGATTGAAATGAGTCGGCGCGCTTTCAATTCGGTCTCTTCCCACTCATCACTTGGGATGCTCCCCCATGTAATTCCCGCTCCTGTTCCAAAACGCAACGCGCTATCTTTAAAGAAGATTCGAATTGCGACTGAGAGTTCACATGCATCGCCTTGAACCCACCCTAGAGCCCCGCAGTAAGGGCCGCGAGCGATTTCATTCTCGGTTATCACTGAAACCGCCGATGACTTAGGGGCACCGCTAATTGATCCAGCAGGTTGCAGCGCCGCAAAAATCTCGCTCCAAGAAATTCCATCTCTAAGTTCGCCCTCAATATCTGAGACTAAATGTACTAACCCAGGATGTGGCTCTGATGCCAAAAGTCTTGGAACCGTGACCGTGCCACCTTGACAGATTGCTCCGAAATCATTGCGCATTAAATCAACGATCATGACATTTTCAGCGATATCT
This sequence comes from Candidatus Planktophila sp., assembly GCA_030681675.1. Lineage (NCBI taxonomy): Bacteria > Bacillati > Actinomycetota > Actinomycetes > Candidatus Nanopelagicales > Candidatus Nanopelagicaceae > Candidatus Planktophila > Candidatus Planktophila sp. Next base: position 38,994 of record JAUXRP010000002.1, on the reverse strand, counting down.
TTCGCGCCAAAGTGAGATTGACCAGGAAGTTGAGTTCCTTTAATCGGCGAAGTCCGCACTCGATTTCCATTTCGTTTTAAAAATAATTCTGGCGAAGCCGATGCGATATTAATTCCAGGGGTTTCAAAATATGAGGCCCACGGTGCAGGATTGTCGATAAGAATCGATGAAAAAAGACCACGCAAGTTACGAGATTCATCAAAGGGCGTTGATAACTCTCTGCAGGCATTTACTTGATACACCCATCCCTGAGCAATAAGAGTTTGAATTGACTCCACGTATTCGATGTAGCCCGATTTACTTCGCGATGAATGCCACTGGCCCTCCAGTTTTTTCCATGTAACTTTTGGAAACGGTGCAGGTGTCACGCTCTCAAATCGCGCTGCAGTAAAAGCGCCTTCAAAGGTTGTTGAAACCGCCCAAAAACCACCATCATCTAAATCTGAAGGATCATGGGTTATCTCGGTCAAACCGGTTGCAGATCGGCCTCCCATCCAAAACATAGCTTCGTCCTGACTCATGAGCACACGCTACCTATGTGGGATTGATTTTGGCGCTTACGGCTTACCTACGATAGATTTTGTTACCTCGCGGACGTAGCGCAGTTGGTAGCGCGGAACCTTGCCAAGGTTCAGGTCGCCGGTTCGAACCCGGTCGTCCGCTCTGGTAAGTCGCCACGGCGATGAGTAATTGGTCGGGTGGCCGAGAGGCGAGGCAAGGGACTGCAAATCCCTCTACACGGGTTCAAATCCCGTCCCGACCTCCACGTGTGTCCCATTCAAGCCGTTGGTTGGACGGAGTTATTCACGTTTCGACTCTCGCCCAAAATCTAATGCGAGCAGCACGCCAGTAGTGATCAGCGTTAGCCACGCGAAGAAGATGGCGGTCACTTCGAACCGATACTCGAGAGACATGCCGAAGCTGAGCGACATCCCCACAAATGCGACAACTATGACAATGGCTGACATCAAGAAAACTCGCCGAGATATTCGTTCCAGTTTTGAAGAACCTAGCGCGAAAGCAATGAATCCGAACGATATTCCCATTACGAGAAAGCCCAGTTCTTCAAGAGCAATAAACACCCCATGCGGGTTGTATTGCGAAATTATCGCAAGCCCGTCAGTTTCTCCTCGTAAGAGTGAGGGTTGAACAGTCCGTAACTGTATGAAGTAATCAACACCGATGATTCCGAAGGACACCGCTGCCAATGTCGATCCGACAGTCCCGTAAACTCTTCCAGCTCCGACGCTTCGCCTCTGCAAGCAGACGAACAAGATTACATAGAAAAGCATCATTAACAGGGCCGGGTACATCCAAATGAAATCTCGCGGTACGTATTTCCCTGCACCGGAGTAGGGATAAGGAATTAGGTTTTCGGGGGCCGCAAATGGTCCGCTTCTTGGAGGCGTTGTGATTGCCACCCCCAAGGACGAAGCGGCAAGTGCCGCGGTGAGAATTGCCGCAAGGTAGCCAGTTCGACCGAATTTCTGTGTTTTTTCGATTGTAATTTGCGATTTTCCCTTAATAAGACTCATGCATAAATTCTAATAAACTGACTTAGTTTGAGGTGAAAGTGACGAGAGGGTTGGTTCTCATTTCACATAGTGACTCGGAATACACCACTTTCAGAAGCTTCCAACCTGTTGAACTTCTCTCGCTAAAAACCCAGTATCAGCCAGTAGCATTGTTGAGAGAATCCTCGCATGCAGCGGTGTCTCAAGAGTTTCAAGGAAGAGGTTTGACCATGACCCAGGAATTAGAGAAATCGACTCGCCCATGGGGGCGTTACGAAATCCTGCAAGAGCATGCCCAATTCAAGGTCAAGTGCATCTGGGTCTCGCCAGGGAAAAGACTCTCTTACCAACGCCATGAGAAACGTGCCGAACAATGGTATTTCGTGCAAGGCAAAGCTGAAGTAACGCTAAATGGAGTGATCACTCACCATTCGGCAGGAGATAGCGTCACTGTGAAAATCGGAGATCTCCATCGAGTGAGCAATGTCAGCGATAGAGAAGTTATCTTCATTGAAGTTCAAACCGGCACCTACTTTGGTGAAGATGATATTGAACGAATCGAAGATGATTTCGGGCGCCGATAACATTAATTTTCCTGGGGTATGATTTCCCAGCAAGGATCGTTGGCTCAGCGGTAGAGCACCACATTGACATTGTGGGGGTCACTGGTTCGATCCCAGTACGGTCCACTTCAAATCCTTTTTCCAGGGTTAATAAACCTCAAAGAGGTGCAAACTCCGATGTGAAGTGCCGCAGGGAAGCTGGCTCTTGTGTAATCCTGTAACCGTGAAAGCTTGGTGCACGTTTGAGCACTTCTTCACATACTTCAATTACGTAATCAATGTGACTTTGAGTATATGTGCGTCGTGGAATGGCCAAACGCACAAGCTCCATGGTCGCAGGGAGTTCGCTTCCATCGGGTTTTCGCCCGAACATAACACTGCCTATTTCACATCCACGAATTCCACCGATTTTATAGAGTTCGATTGCAAGTGATTGGCCTGGATACTGCAACGCTGGGATGTGTGGCAAAAGTGCTTTAGCATCGATGTAAACCGCATGACCTCCGATTGGTTGCACAACTGGAATTCCCATCTGGGCAAGGGCATTTCCAAGATAGGCCGTTGATCTGATTCGATACTTCAAATAATCATGTGAGACAACTTCACTAAGACCAACCGCTAACGCCTCTAAATCACGCCCAGCCAGACCGCCGTAAGTTGGAAAACCCTCAGTCAAAATGAGAAGGTTTCGGCATATTGCTGCAAGTCCATCATCGTTGAGTGCGAGCCAGCCCCCGATGTTGCCTAAAGGATCCTTCTTTGCACTCATTGTCATTCCATTGGCTAAAGCTGCGATTTCGCGCACAATATCTACGACTTGGCGTTCTGATTGCCCTACTTCACGTTCGCGAATAAACCAAGCATTTTCAGCGAATCGACATGCATCCAAAAAGAAAGGGATAGAGTATTTTTTACACATTGCACTGACGGCCTTCAAATTTTCAAGTGAGACAGGTTGGCCACCACCTGAATTATTTGTTATTGTCATCATTACGACCGGAATGTTTCCAACTCCTCGCGCGTTAATAACTGCTTCAAGCGCCACCAAATCCATGTTTCCTTTAAATGGATGCAAGTTAGCAGGATCACGGCCCTCAGCTATAACTAGGTCAACTGCCTCGGCTTGTGAATACTCAATATTTGCGCGCGTGGTATCAAAGTGAGTATTACTCGGAATAACTTTCCCTGCTCCCCCAATCGCCGTGAATAGAATCTTCTCAGCGGCCCGTCCTTGGTGCGTCGGGATAACATGTTTGTAAGGAAAGAGGTTTTGAACCGCTGCTTTAAAAGTTAACCACGATGGCGAACCCGCATATGACTCATCCCCTCGTTGAATGGCTGCCCATTGATTTCGACTCATAGCGCCTGTGCCCGAATCAGTGAGAAAATCAATAAGAACATCGTCGGAGTGCAGAGAAAAAAGATTGTATCCGACATCTGCAATGAATTTTTCCCGCTGCGATTGCGTTGTCATTGCAATTGATGCTACTGAGTGAATTCTAAATGGCTCGATGATGGTATTAAATTCCATGCCTTGAGGTTAAAGAATGAGATCCATAAAAATATGGATTTAGATAGTGCTAGCCCTAGAAACTGAGATTCTTAAAGATTTCAGTCGATAACTCGAAGATTTCTTCAGGACCATCAATCTCATCCAATTGTTGGCCGATGTGCGAAAAACCAAACTTACTCACAAGTGCAATCGAGGCTTCGTTGGAGGCGGCAACGGTGTACCTCAGGGTTTTTACGCCCTCCTGTATACAGACCCAACTCCACATTCCAACCAAGGTCTCGAAAGCAAAACCCTGTCTCCGGAAATTTGGACTTACACCTAGGCCAATTTCAATCATTCCATTGTCATCTGGTGCACCATGAAAACTAGTGCTGCCAATAATCTCTCGGCTCTGTCTTAAAACCATCCATCGAACAAACCATTTATTGAGCTGCGGTTCTACCTTCACTTGCGGAACTCTCCATGCCAATGGGCCAGACTCATCAATAAGTTCGCGGTGCGGATTAGTAAAGCCCTTGCCTTCATAAATCCATGGGTCTTCAGGTCTTTCAAGGAGAGAGATAATTTCAGCAACGTTTAAGTGATGTAGTTCTAAGCGCGGCGTGTAAATTACCGGCTCTCTATCCATCGATTGAATTAATCTCCCCGGCTATATCTGAGTATGCCCAAAGGTCAATTTCATCTAAATCCAAAATACGAATTCCATGCACTTTCAGCGTATCTGAAATCTGTGCACGGTGTTCAGTTGCATGATGTATAGACTGAGAAATAATTGTTGAACGCGATCTGTCAACGCTTCCACCGTCACGGGTGTACGTATTTACTTCATCAGGTTTATGCGATTCAATGCGCAAAATCTCATCGGCTTCGGCACAATGGGCCTGCAAATCGGCTAGCGGTATTACCATCTCTTGATTTAAACCAGTTGAAACCGCTCGACCGGATACGCGATGGGCATATCCCCCGGCAGCTAAGACGATGTGATTGACTAACACTTGAATCGACCAATCATCTTCGGTGAGTTTGAGTTGCCAATCTGAATCTGAAAGTCGCTCCAATGCGGCTAGAACATATTGATTTGCCCACGCCATATGCAGCAGCAACTTCTCTTGGTTGAGCATCACAAACTCCTCACCTTAGCGCCTGTATTAACTACACAGATGTAGCAATATTCACATCTTAACTCTTTGAGTGTCATCTCTCCCCGTACTGGTCAGTTGGTTTTTTAGCACACTTACGATTGAGAAATGGAAATTGGAGAGATTTCATCACTTCCCCGCATTATTCAAGGTGGCATGGGTATCGGGGTTTCATCATGGCCGATGGCCAAGGCGGTCGCACAGGCCGGTGGCTTAGGGGTTGTCTCCGGCACGGCCATTGATTCGGTAATTTCGCGGCGTTTACAAGATGGCGATAGCGATGGATCGCTTCGCCGAGCAATCGAGCATTTTCCAGATCAAGAATTCGCTGACGAAGTTATCCGACGATACTTTATTGAAGGTGGCAGAGAAAGAAATACTCCCTACCTACTTGTACCCAAACTCTCACTTCTCCCAACTGAGTTTTCTACAAAGTTTTTAGTTTTAGCTAACTTCGTCGAAGTCTGGCTTGCAAAGGAAGCACATACTGGATTAATAGGAATCAATTTTCTTGAAAAGCTGCAATTATCAACGCCCGCATCGATATACGGAGCTATATTGGCAGGAGTTGATTATGTACTCATGGGCGCTGGCATCCCAAGTGAGATACCTCGAGTAATTCGTGAACTTTCAAATCACAAGGAGACGTCAATCTCTATCGCGGTTGAAAATGCGAGCACAAAATACTATGTCCCATTTGATCCTTCTATCATCCTCGGTGCAAATAAAATTGAAATTGCACAACCAAAATTTCTCGCGATTATTTCATCCCATGCTTTAGCGGCATACCTTAACCGTGATGTAGATGTGCGCCCCGATGGATTTGTAGTTGAAGGAGTAACCGCGGGAGGGCACAACGCTCCACCGCGAGGAAACACTCCAATAGGCAGTGATGGTCAGAGCCAGTTTACGATCAAGGATGATGCAGATATAGAAAAGATTCGCGCAACGGGTCTGCCATTTTGGTTAGCGGGTGGATATGCAACTCCAGAAAAGCTCAATTCCGCGATTTCGCAAGGTGCAGTGGGTGTTCAAGTAGGGTCAATCTTTGCACTCTCACATGAATCCGGAATAACGAAAGAGCTGCGCCGGCAAGTATTAACTCAACTGGCTGACAAAACCTTGAATGTAATTACCGATCCACTTGGCTCTCCAACTTCATTTCCATTTAAATATGCCGAACTTGCCGAGACAATTTCAGATAACAGTGAATTTGACTCTCGTGTAAAGCTTTGCGATTTAGGTTATTTGCGAACAGTAGTGGAGCGACCAAATAAACGAATCGTCTATCGATGCTCTGGTGAGCCCAATAAAACCTTTAATTTCAAAGGTGGGGTAGATGGCGCGACGGTGGGCAAAAAATGTCTGTGTAACGCTTTAATGGCCAATATTGGACTGGCGCAAATAAGACCAACAGGTTATCAAGAAGCTGCGCTTGTAACATTGGGCTCTGATTTAGCCGGTGAAGAGGCATTGCTAGCTATGTATCCAGATGGTTGGAGTGCAGTTCAAGCCATGGAGTATTTGAACGGTTGTTAAGATTGACCTGTTACGGAAAACTTTTCACTTTTAGTAAAGCAAGCACTCACCTAGAAAGTGTGAGCCTTTCAATAAATGCGAGTGAGTTGGCAAAGATCAATTCCTGATCATAATCAAGAGTTGCAACGTGATAGCTATTTACTAATTCAATTCTGGATTTATTTGTTGAACCCAAACCGGCCATAATGATTTCGGTGTTTGAAACTGGCAGAGTGTGATCTTCGATGCTGTAAAAAAGTTGAACAGGTACGGTTATTTTATGTAGATTCTCTCTGGTTATTTTTAGCATTAAAAGAAGTTGATAAATTCCGCGAGTCGGTAACGCGTCATATCCATGTTCGGTAGTCCCAGGTCGTTTGATGTCGTTGCCAACACTAGCTCGAAGTTTTTGAAAGCGCGAAAGTACGTAAGCTAACTGCGGAGAAACGCGCGGCAGGTGAATCATTGGATTAACGAGAATAATTCCACTTAATCGATCATTGTTCTCTTCTGCAACATGGAGTGAAGTTCCACCGCCCATTGATAACCCAGCGATAAAGACTTGATCGCAGATTTTAAATAACTCTTCTAACTCGCTTTGCACTTTAGCTGGCCACTCTTGCCATTTCACTTTATTTAAATCCTCAGGCTTAGTACCGTGCCCTGGCAGTAATGGAACCCGAACGGTGTAACCCTTAGAGAGCAAAAACTCCGCCCACGGGCGCATCGATGGAGGCGCACCCGTGAATCCATGTACAAGCAGTACTCCAATACGAGCGTTTTTATCAGAGCCGGTCGCGGCCCAATCTTGCATCCATCCTGGAGGTGCGGTTTCAACGGCCATAGGCATAAGGCTACGCAATCAATTATTACCAAGCAACATCAACCAAGTGAATGTCAGTCAATTCATTTACTCTTTGTACTGTGAATTCTGACGATGAAACGGCATGGCAGCCGAGTATTGGGGATTTAGGTCGGCCATTATCTGAAACGGTTTTCGTTGTCGTAGATCTCGAAACTTCTGGCGGCTCCACCTTTGCCGGAGCCGGAATTACAGAGATCGGAGCTGTGAAAGTTTGTGGTGGCAAGGTAATTGGCGAATTCCAAAGTTTAGTGAACCCCGGAACTCCGATTCCTGATTACATTACCGATTTAACTGGAATATCTTTTGCGATGCTTCAGGGTTCGCCATCAATCGAAAGCATCTTGCCGTCGTTTTTCGAGTTTCTTGGTTCACCCCTAACCAATATTCTAGTTGCACACAATGCCAGTTTTGATATTAGTTTCTTGAGAGCGGCCGCCTCACAACATAATTATAAATGGCCTCGATTTAAGGTATTCGACACCGTTGCATTAGCCCGGGCGATTTTGAGTAAAGATGACGTGCCGGACTGCAAACTTTCTACTCTATCTACATTTTTCGGCGCTGCCACCTCCCCCAATCACCGCGCACTAGATGATGCACGTGCAACCGTCGATGTATTACATGGGATCTTTGAACGCTTTGGTTCACTCGATATCAAAACCGTTGAAGATGTTATGGCATTTACTAATCGGATATCACGAAGAGGTTTGAGCTAGCAAGATCGGTTAATTGACTTTCCGAATCGAAAGCTCTTGGCTGAGTTCGACCCATTTAGCTAATAGCTCGCGCGCGGCCCCAGAATCAACAGCAGAGATAGCTTGTTCGACTCCCTTAGCAATGCGATCATGCAGGCTCAATTCGAATTCACCATCGTAAGCGGCTATGGCTGCAGCGGCATTGAGTACAACGGCATCACGGGGTGCACCTGACTCACCTGCGAAAATGGCGTTTGTAATCCGAGCATTTTCCGCTGCATCTCCCCCAACTAACGCAGAAATTGGCGCACGCGCAATTGAAAAATCTAGCGGATCGATTAAATCACTCGAGATTTCACCGCTTCCAATAGTTAATACAGATGTTGTAGTTGCCAATGTAATCTCATCTAAACCATCGTCTCCGCGAAAGACAAAGCCATCGACTCCGCGATCGCCGAGAACTTGCGCCATCACTAAATGCATTCGATCATTTGCAACACCTATCGCTGCGGCTTGTGGTTTAGCTGGGTTAGCAAGAGGTCCTAAAATATTGAATACGGTGGGCACGCCTAACTCTTTTCGTGCAAGGGCGGCAAAGCGCATTGCAGGGTGAAAAACCGGCGCAAAGCAAAATCCAATACCGAGAGAGGCAAAAGTTTTTTCAACACCGGCCCCATCTAAAGTAATTGAAACGCCTAAAGCTTCAAGTAAATCCCCTGCCCCAGATTTTGATGATGCGGCGCGGTTGCCGTGTTTGATTACTTTCGCACCTGCAGCAGCAGCGATGATTGCCGCGGTAGTAGAGATATTTATTGTGTGGGCGCCATCTCCGCCAGTTCCAACAGTATCGACTGCGCGCTCTGAAATCGTAATCGGGGCACAATGCTGGTACATCTGAGCAACGAGTGCGCCGACCTCATCTGCCGTTTCTCCTTTAGCTTTCAATGCTAGAAGAAAATCTTTTATCTGTTCGGTTTCGGCACGGCCTTCTAATATCTCTTGCATGCACCAAGCAACATCGTCTATCTCAAGATCTAAACCAGAGACAAGGGTAATCAGATTTTTACCCCAAGAGTGTTCGCGCATGAGCGTAATCCAAGCAGATGTAACCCTTTATTGGTGGATAAATTAATCAGTACAAACTAGGCAACAATGGATAAACGTGTACGCAGCAATTTCGCCGCACTTTGCGCGAGAGTGAATGGATCGATTGGATGTACCACCGAGGCTTCGGCTAAGGACCAGGCCGCCAACCATGAATCTTGAACACGTCCAATTATAAGTAAAACAGGAGGGCAGTTGAAAACCTCATCTTTTAGTTGCCGTGCGATTCCCATTCCACCCTCAGGCGTTGATTCTCCATCGAGAATGAAAAGATCAATGTGGGCTTTTGAATCTACAAATGCGCGAAGCGCCGGACCCGTGGCAAACTCATGAATTACATGCTCAGGTAAGTCAGCGGCCACTGTTCGTCCCAACGCTGCGATGATAGTTTGGCGAACCGAGGAGTCATTGGAGTAAAGAACAATCTGGCTCTTTTGAATCTTCTGGCTCATGGCCACGATTCTAACTCCAGATATAGGTCTGGCAAAAGCCCAAACCGCACTGTGTAGTAGTGACCTGTTTCATGAGCCACTGCGGGCAGACTCTTCTCAGATGGGCCTTTTATGCAGGACAGAGCGCGTGTTTTAGGCAATAATCGCCCCATGTCTAGCGCAGCCGTAATGGCCCATCACAAAATTTCACGCCCCAACGCTGTAGCAGTTGGAACTATCGTCTGGCTCTCAAGTGAGTTAATGTTCTTTGCCGCTTTATTTGCAATCTACTTCACGACTCGTGGAGTCCAGGGTCCAACAATTTGGAGCGAATCAACACATCTTCTGAATATTCCATTTGCTGCCATTAATACAACGGTCTTAGTTCTGTCTTCAGTTACCTGCCAATTTGGCGTCTTTGCCGCCGAGCGATTTCAAAATCATAAAACTGGAAAGATTTATCAAATCAATAAATGGGGAATGCGCGAATGGTTCGCATTGACATTTTTAATGGGCGCTTTTTTCGTTGCCGGTCAGATTTATGAATATGCCGCATTGGTTCACGAAGGATTAACACTTTCATCTACGGCATACGGATCAGTATTTTTCGTTGCTACAGGTTTTCATGGTCTACACGTAACGGGTGGATTAATTGCATTTTTAATCGTGATTGTTCGAGTATCAAAAGCACGACGTTTTACCAGCGCTCAAGCAACAACGGCAATCGTAGTTTCGTATTACTGGCACTTCGTCGACGTAGTGTGGATCGCACTTTTCTCCGCTATCTACCTCATTAAGTAAAGGAGTTATTTAATCGTGAAGCGCCTTTCCAGATACCGTCGCCATAAAGGGGCAGCTCCCTTGTTGCTTATCATCGCTTTATTAGGGATAGGTACAACTTTTAACATTGCTAGTGCAACTATCAAATTGGCGCCGAATACTTTTGCTCGTTCTGCCGCAATTGAAGAGGGTAAACAGATTTTCCTTAAAGGTTGTTCTTCATGTCATGGATTGAATGCCGAAGGTGGCGCAATCGCACCATCTTTAATTGGTGTTGGCGCAGCTTCGGTAGATTTCCAAGTTGGCACGGGTCGTATGCCGATGGCCGATATGAGCACTCAGGCTGTTAGAAAAGCTCCGGTTTATACTCCTGAGCAAACGGCGGCTCTAGCTGCCTACGTTGCATCCCTGGCTCCTGGACCGATGATTCCAACGGAAGGACAGTTAAATTATGAGCGCGATGGAAGCACTGCAGAAGGCGGAGAATTGTTTAGAAACAACTGCGCAATGTGCCACAACTTCGCAGGACAAGGCGGCGCCCTGACGCAAGGTAAATACGCACCCACATTGATGGGAGTTGAACCGAAATATATTTACGAAGCACTTATTACTGGACCACAGGCAATGCCAGTATTTAGCGATAAGACAATCACGCCAGCTGAAAAACTTTCGCTCATTAAGTGGATTAAGGCGGCCGAAGCTGAACCAAATCTCGGCGGTGCCACCATGGGTCGAATTGGACCAGTTACAGAAGGACTTTTGGCGTGGATACTAGGTATGGGACTGCTGATAGCTGTTGCAGTCTGGCTAACAACGAAAGCGAGATGAGAACGGTGTCTAACGAAATCGAATCAATAAAAGATCCCGGTCCTGCCCCACATGTACTTCGCGCAGCCGATGTAAACCCACGCTCTGAAAAACGTGCTGAACAACAAGTAGCGATTCTCTTTGCTCTCTCCGGTGTGGGCTCGCTTTTGTTGATTTACTCTTATGTTTTTATTGCAAATGATGTATTTATTTTTATTCCTGTCATGGGAAATCAACATGCACAGCAACTCGGGCTTGGTATCGGAATGGCCATGTCGCTTTTCTTCCTTGGCATGGCGGCAATTCATTGGGCTAAAACTTTGATGCCGGAGACTGAAGTGATTAATCATCGCCATGAGTTCCGCTCATCAGACGAAGATCGCGAAGATTTCATCAAGACGGTTAAAGAGGGTGTTGCCGGCGTACAACTTGGCCGGCGTAAACTTATTAAGCGTTCGATGGCCGCCTCTATAGGGCTCTTCGCACTTCCACCAGTCTTACTTCTGCGCGATTTAGGTCCATTACCTAAAAAGCAACTTGAAACAACGAATTGGAAGAGTGGGACGCGCCTGGTCTCGGACCCGGGCGATCGCCCAATTCTGGCCTCCGATCTTGAAGTCGGATCAGTTGTTCAAGTTCTGCCAGCAATTGCCGAGAGTGGCGAGAAGGGCGAACACGCCGAGCGCTTACTGAGTGATATTGCTAAGGATCCAGTACTACTTATTCGTCTGCGTCCCGAAGATTTTAATCTGACTCCAGAAAAACTTGCCATGACACATGAAGGAATCATCGCCTTTTCAAAGATTTGTTCGCACATGGGATGCGCAGTTGCTCTCTATGAACAGACAACAAAGCATTTGTTATGCCCGTGCCATCAATCAACTTTTGATGTTACTCGCGGCGCTAAAGTTATCTTTGGACCAGCTGCACGTCCATTACCGCAGTTGGATATAACCGTTGACGCTGAAGGATATTTAATTGCTCGTGCACCATTTAGTGAATCCGTTGGACCTAGTTACTGGGAGCGAAACTCACAATGACAATTGCTGAAAAAAGAGTCGGTGCGGTAGCTAACTTTGTAGATGAGCGAACAGGTGCCGCTGGTTGGGTTAAGAAATCCCTTAACAAGGTCTTTCCAGACCACTGGTCCTTCATGCTCGGTGAAGTATGCATGTATTCATTTATCATCTTGCTCTTATCTGGAACTTTCTTAACGCTCTGGTTTGATCCATCTCAACGTGAAGTCATTTACGATGGCGTGTACGAGCCGCTTCAAGGTCTGAAAATGTCGGCTGCGTATGCATCCACTTTAGACATCTCCTTTGAGGTCCGAGGTGGATTATTAATGCGCCAGATTCACCACTGGTCTGCAAATATCTTCATGGCCGCCATTGTGGCCCACTTGCTTCGAGTCTTTTTCACAGGCGCATTTAGAAAACCACGTGAATTTAACTGGATTCTGGGAATCATTCTCGTCACTCTTGGTCTGGTTGAAGGTCTCTTTGGCTACTCACTTCCAGATGACCTACTTTCAGGAACTGGCCTTCGAATTACCTCCGCAATAATTCAAGCGATTCCACTTGTTGGAACCTATATCACCTTCTTCTTATTTGGTGGAGCCTTCCCTGGCGTTGGATTCATCCCACGCATATTTACACTTCACGTTTTACTGATTCCAGGAATTTTCTTAGCGGTTATCACAATTCACGTGATGCTCGTCTGGTACCAAAAGCACACCCAGTTTGCTGGCCCTGGTAAAACCGAAAAAAATGTGGTTGGGCATCCAATTTTGCCCGTGTATATGGCAAAAGCTGGCGGTTTCTTCTTTATCGTTTTTGGAGTAACTGCATTCCTCTCTGCGGTCGCATCGATTAACCCAATCTGGTTATACGGTCCTTACACTCCAGGTCAGATTTCTGCGGGCTCTCAGCCGGATTGGTACATGGGTTGGTTAGATGGCTTAGTTCGAATGGCACCCCCTTGGGAAACACATGCATTTGGTCACACGGTTTCATGGAACATTTTGATCCCGGCACTCATAGTTCCTGGAATTTTATTTACTGGAATGGCGCTCTATCCATTTATTGAAAGTTGGATTACTGGAGATAAGCGCGAACATCATCTCCTTGATCGTCCACGCAATGTTCCTAACCGAACTGCACTCGGAGTTATGTCAATTACTTTCGTCATGATTTCTCTAATAAACGGTGGAAACGATATTTTAGCAACGGCCTTTGACCTTTCAATTAACCAGATTATGTGGTTTTCTCGAATTTCGATCTTTGTGCTTCCACCCATTGCATTTGTAATTACTAAACGACTGTGCCTATCGTTACAGCGCGCAGATCGTGAATTAGTTCTTCATGGAAAAGAGACTGGTCGCCTTGTACGAATGCCGAGCGGTGAATTCGTCGAAGTCCACGAACCAATCTCAGAGCAAAAGCGCTTTATCTTGACTTCGCATGAGCAGCCCACACCACTTGTGCTCGAAGATATTGATTCTCGTGGAGTCAAACGTCCAGGTGGGCTTAAAAATAAACTACGCGTGCGCATGAGCAAAGCTCACGCCGTAGCAATTCCTAAGGTAACTGCGCAGGAGTTAAAAGAGATTGAGAACCACTAATTCCCAGAGCGTAATACCAACCAAACACCTAAAGCGGTAATTGCTATTCCAAGCAAACTCTGGGTATTTAGTTTTTCCCCAAATAGAAAATATGCTTCAACGGCAGTTGCTGGAGGGACTAAGTAAAAGAGCGATGAAACCGATGCTGTACTTGCCGTGTTAAGGAGCCAGAGCAATAACAAGATCGCGCCCACCGAGAGTACTAAAATCAGCCAAATCATGGCGCTAGCAAATCTAATATTCCATTGAATCTCAGTTCCACCCGTAACAACTGCTACTATAAATAAGAAAAATCCACTTGCACAATATTGGTAGGCGGTTCCGGCCAGCAATGGAATACCTGAACCAATTTTCTTTTGAAGCAAAGTAGCAGTAGTGCTACCAATGAGCGCAATAAAGACTGCAAGAATTCCCAATTGCGAAACTGAACTCTCGAAACTTGGTCCAAGAACTAATACAACACCACAAAGTCCAAGAATTAATCCAAGAATTTGCCGACTATGTAACTTCTCATTCAATACCTTTATTGCCAATAAAGAAACAAGAACAGGTTGCAGGCTAGTGATTACCGCGGCAGTTCCGGCAGTTACTCCCTTAGAGATTGCAAAGAAGACCCCACCTAAATAGGCGGCGTGTAAAAAAATCCCAATAAGAGCCGAACTTCTAATCTGTATTCGGGTGAGTGCAATTGGCGATTTCAGGAGTACAGCAATTCCAAAGAGAATAAGTGCGGCGATAAATAATCGCAGAGCTAAAAATATGAATGGGTCGGCAAAAGGCAGACCATATTTTGCACCAACAAAGCCAGTGCTCCAGAGAAGAACAAAGATGAACGGCGCGAAACGCGAAACTCTCAACAAGTTAGGTCAGTGAGAAGGGCTTTGAATTGGCTTCTCATACTCAGTAACCATTCCAATTACCGAAATAATTAGTGCTCCAACACCGATAAGTGTGAGCCACCAACCAATGATCAGCCCGAGACCCATGGCGCATGAACTTAACGCCACAGGAAGCGGCCACCATGAGTGTGGGCTATAGAAACCAAGTTCGCCCGCGCCATCAGCGATTTCAGCCGTTAAACTATCCTCAGGAAGGATTTCACCAATTCGTTTTTGAGTAAACCAGACATAAAAACCGACCATGCCTGCAAGTCCAGCCGCTAAGAGCATCCCGCCAATTCCAACGGGTTCTCCGCCGACATACCAATATATAACCGTCATGATGACATAGAAGACCGCTAAACCAGTAAATAACTGCCAATTGACCTTCACGGAAGTCAGTGCTCCTCTGTCTTAATGTGCGGATAATGTAGATCAAATGCTGGACGCTCACTAGATATACGTGGCATCGTTAAAAAGTTGTGGCGTGGCGGTGGGCAAGAGGTTGCCCACTCAAGTGATGCCCCATAACCCCATGGATCATCAACGCCGACGAGTGGTGATTTGCGAGTAATCCAAATATTGATCATAAATGGAATCATGGAAAAGGCGAGAAGGAATGAGCCGATAGTTGAAACCGTATTCATCAAGGTGAAGCCATCGGTTGCAAGATAATCGGCATAACGTCGCGGAAAGCCCTTTATACCAAGCCAGTGCTGAATTAAGAAGGTTAAGTGGAAGCCGACAAAAGTTGTCCAGAAGTGAATCTTGCCAAGTCTCTCATTGAGCATCTTGCCAGTCATCTTTGGCCACCAGAAATAGAAGCCTGCAAACATCGCAAAGACCACAGTTCCAAAGAGCACGTAATGAAAGTGCGCCACGACAAAGTAGCTAGCCGATACGGCAAAGTCCAATGGTGGTGATGCCAAGATAATTCCAGTTAATCCGCCGAATAGGAAGGTCACGAGAAAACCCATTACCCAAAGCATTGGTGTCTCAAAAGTTACGTGGCCGCGCCACATGGTACCGATCCAGTTGAAGAATTTGACTCCGGTCGGCACGCCGATTAAGAAAGTCATAAAGGAGAAGAATGGAAGAAGAACTTGACCGGTGGCAAACATATGGTGGGCCCAGACCGAAACTGAGAGCGCCGAGATCGCAATCGTTGCTGCGATTAAACCCTTATAACCAAAGATCGGTTTGCGGCTAAATACGGGCAAGATTTCAGTTGCAATGCCAAAGAAAGGCAGAGCCAAAATATAAACTTCGGGATGGCCGAAGAACCAGAACAAATGCTGGAACAACATAGCTCCGCCATTTGCAGGGTCGAAGAGATGTGTTCCATATAAACGATCGGATTCAAGCCCTAATAACGCTGCAGCAAGTGGTGGAAATGCGAGCAAAACTAAAATTGAGGTAAGTAGAACGTTCCATGAAAAGATTGACATACGAAACATCGTCATACCTGGTGCGCGCATAGTAAGTATCGTTGTTATGAAATTAACTCCACCCAGAATTGTTCCAACGCCACTGATAGCTAGACCAACGAGCCATAAATCGGCGCCAATACCGGGTGAATATGTTGCATTTGAGAGTGGAACATAGACGGTCCAGCCAAATGATGCCGCCCCTCCCGGTGATAAGAAACCTGCAAAGGC
This sequence comes from Candidatus Planktophila sp., assembly GCA_030681675.1. Taxonomy (NCBI): domain Bacteria; kingdom Bacillati; phylum Actinomycetota; class Actinomycetes; order Candidatus Nanopelagicales; family Candidatus Nanopelagicaceae; genus Candidatus Planktophila; species Candidatus Planktophila sp. The sequence continues at coordinate 22,906 of JAUXRP010000002.1, read as the reverse complement.
CATCGTGCCGCCGAATAAATAGAGCCAGTACGAGAGCATATTTAACCGCGGGAAAGCCACGTCGGCCGCGCCTATTTGCAAAGGCATAATCACATTAGCAAAACCCACAAAGAGTGGAGTTGCAAACATCAAAAGCATAATTGTTCCGTGCATAGTAAAGATTTGGTTGTACTGCTCATAGCTCAAGAACTGCATACCTGGGCGAGCTAATTCGCTTCGAAGTGCCAAGGCTAAAACTCCACCGATTAGGAACCATGCAAAAGAAGTCAGCAAATACAGATAGCCGATTGTCTTGTGGTCAGTTGAGGTTATCCACTTAACAAAGTTCTTGCCTTTAGGCGATGGTTGTGCCACAACATCTGACGCAGTTGGGTTTGATGCATATATGGTCATGCTTGGCTCCCCTTTAACGTCTCAAGATAAGCCTGATAATCAGTGGGTGTAACAACTTTTACTGTAAAAATCATTTGGGAGTGCGCGCGTCCACATAAAATATTGCAGCGCCCTGGATACTCTCCTAATTTATTCGCTGTGAATTCAAGGTGATTAGTCACGCCTGGAATATTCTGCATTTGAATCATAAAGGCCGGAATCCAAAATCCATGAACAACATCATTTGAAATTATTGTGTACCTAACACGCTCTCCCAATGGAATTACTAACGTTGGTTTTTGAGAAGGAGTTCCAGTAACTATGGCCGAAGGTCCAGCGTCGGGATATGCAAACTGCCACGACCATTGCATGCCAGTCACTGAGATTTGGTGCATCACTGAATCACTCTTAGCGGTAATGACGGTTTCTTTCTTTGCAGTGTAATAAAACATCACTGCAACAATGATGAAAGGAATGATCGTATAAATTATTTCGATGGGAATGTGATACTGGGTCTGTTTCGGAAACTCAGGTCCATCTTTTTTAGGGCGATGAAAAATTGCAGGCCACACAATCAAAATCAGCGTGATAACACCGACAACGCCTGCCGCTATCCATGCGCCTTGCCACAGTGAAAGTGACTCATCGTTAACACTTGTGACGCCCTCTGGAAAACCAAGCTCTGAAACTTTGGAACAACCAGTTAAAAATAGAGCTGGAATCAATAAGGCAAAGGTACGCAGAGCCTTAAATTTCTGTGACGACATGGGGCCAAGGATATAGGCCGAGCGCCAAATTCTCAGTATCCAATTGCTGTCCTGGCGCCGTGGTTGTAAGTACCGGCTATTTCTTGATATGGAGCGATATCTCAGCGGCGGCATCGCCGCCATACGCCTCAGCAAATCTGGCTACAAACTCTTGGCCAGTAAAGCGATACTCCTGAGTGCCCATCGTTTCGATGACGTATGTGGCGATGAGAGCGCCTAACTGTGCACATCGCTCATGGCTCAACCCCCATGCAAGACCGGCAATAAATCCAGATCTAAAAGAGTCACCGACGCCCGTTGGATCTGTCTTTGATATCTCTTTAGGACATCCCACCTGCACAAACTCACCATCAGCACTCTCGACTTTGGCACCCTTTGATCCAAGAGTTGTAACTCGAACCTTCACCCGCTCCAATATCTCGGCATCGCTCCAGCCCGTCTTTTGCATGGCAAGGGCGAGTTCATACTCATTCATAAAAAGATAAGACGCGCCATCAATGAGAAGTTTTATATCTTCACCGCTCATACGCGCCATCTGTTGAGAAGGATCGGCGGCAAATGCAATGCCCAATTCACGGCATGTTTCAGAGTGGCGTAACATCGCCTCAGGATCATCCGGTGAGATCACGAGCATGTCAAAGCGACCGGTTTTATCCATAATCGGTCCAAGTTCGATATTTCTCGCTTCGCTCATCGCACCCGGAAAAAATGATGCGATTTGATTGAGATCATCATCTGTCGTGACCATAAAGTGGGCAGTGAACAGTGACTGAGAAACTAAGGCATGCGATGTGTCGACACCGTGACGCGATAGCCAGGCTTCATAATCTGGCCAATCTTTGCCGACCGCGGCAATGAGAACTGGGTTTAGTCCAAGCACTCCCATGCCAAATGCAATGTTGGCCGCGCAACCACCACGTCGAACATCCAGACTATCGACTAAAAAAGAGAGTGAGATTTTCTCTAGCGAACCAGCTACAAATGAGTCGGTGAACTTTCCAGAAAAATTCATTAAATGATCAAGACCCACCGAGCCCGCTACACCGATTTTCATGTCGCGATACTAGAGCGTTTTAGGAAAACTTAGTTAAATGAATCGCCGCAGGCGCATGAGCCACCTGCATTGGGATTATCTATTGTAAATCCCTGTTTTTCAATTGTGTCGACAAAGTCAATCGATGCACCCATTAAATATGGATCACTCATCTTGTCAATAATGACCTTGACGCCACCGAACTCATGGATGACATCTCCATCTTGATTACGGTCATCAAAGTAGAGTTGATAGCGAAGTCCAGAACAACCACCAGGTTGAACTGCTACGCGAAGCATCAAATCATCGCGGCCCTCTTGAGCCAGTAGCGCAGCGACTTTTACAGCTGCGACATCGGTCAATCTAATTGCAGTAGTCAATGAATCCGTTTGGGTCTCAGTGCTCATACATTCTCTCCTTGGACTAGATAGAACAAGCCTACCTGCTCCCCCTTGTCACCGCGAACGCAACGGCTAAAAAAGCCAATATAGTTAGCGCTATGAGTACAGAATCCACAGGCAAAGGCCGTCCGACGCCAAAGCGTAAAGTTTCAGAGGCAAAACGCATTACTTCATCCCTGGCCCCAGTTGTTACAAAAGATCAGAAACGTGCAGCCAAACTAGCTAACCGCCAAGACCGCATCACAATGCGTGCGGCATATCTGCGCGGAGATGAGAACGCGCTGCCTGCTCGCGACCGTGGTCCAGAACGACGTTTTGTCCGAAACTATGTCGATGCCCGACGATCTATTGGCGAATACTTTTTACCCATCATCTTTCTCGTACTAATCTTAACGTTGATTCCTGAGCCAGTAGTTCAATTTAGCGCAATTGCTGTTATGTATGGAGTACTGATGATTGCCGTTGTCGATGGAGTTTTCCTCAGTCGTAAAATTCGAAGATTAATTGGTGGGAAATTTCCTAACTCTCCAACTAAAGGTCTCGGAATGTACGCCTGGCTGCGATCTACGCAGATGCGGCGATTGCGCGCGCCACACCCTCAGATTAAAGTCGGAGATAAGTTCAACTAAGCACGAGGATTCGGACTTATATTCTTAGCCGGATCCATTTCAGGTAGTTTTCCAAGAGCTTTGTCGATCGCTTTCATCGTCGAAGCATCTAACTTCACTCCCGACGCTTTAACGTTCTCCTTTACCTGTGACGGCTTTGTGGCACCCATAATCGCTGAAGAAACATTTGGATTTTGTAATACCCACGCGATCGCCATTTGCGACATTGTTAACCCAGCCTCTTTAGCAACGGGTGCTAGCTTAGCAACGGCAGTTAGCACCTCATCTCTCATCCAACCCGAAATCATTCCAGCGCCACTCTTTTTATCGGTTGCGCGAGAACCTGCTGGAGCTTTCTTTCCTGGTGCATACTTTCCAGAGAGAACGCCCTGGGCCATTGGTGACCAAACAATCTGGCCTATCCCTTCCTTAATTGAGAGTGGAATAACTTCGGCTTCAATGACGCGCCACAGCGCTGAGTATTGAGGTTGACTTGAAACAAAACGGTTATAGCCAAGTGCATCTTGAATCTCTAACGCCGCTGAAATCTGAGAGGCGTTCCATTCAGAGAAACCGATGTAATGAACTTTTCCCGCACGAATTAAATCATCGAAGGCGCTTAACGATTCTTCAAGTGGGGTTTCAAAATCATAACGATGCATTTGGTATAAATCTATATGGTCGGTCTGCAAACGCTTAAGCGATGCATTGCATGATTCAATGATGTGCTTACGCGATAAGCCGCGATCGTTTTTGCCTGGGCCTGTTGGCCAATATACCTTTGTGAAAAGTTCATAGGACTCACGGCGCACGCCTTTTAGCGCTCTGCCTAAAACTACTTCGGCTCGAGTGCCGGCATACACATCGGCGGTATCAAATGTTGTGATCCCCTCATTGAGCGCGGCTTTGACACATTTGATTGCCGCTTCAGCTTCAACTTGTGATCCATGAGTAATCCAATTGCCATAGGCGATTTCAGAGACATACATTCCGGTACTTCCAAGGCGGCGATATTCCATACAACGACTTTAGGTCCTGCGCGCCCAGTTGCCAACTCCAGTTCGATGTGGTTTGGTTCACCCACAACTTAATAGTTTTCTCATTAGGGGAAGTTCGGTGAAATTCCGACGCTGACCCGCAACCGTAAAGCGCCTGTATTAAGCGTGAAGTCGGATTACCTAATGAAGAGACGTACGAGACAGACACCCGCCGAGGTTTGCGGGGTGTGGTCCTTGATTTGAGTGCGATTTCTGCACTCTTATGCGGTGCTACCCCTGTGAGACTCTTCACATTCGAGAGGCTTCACTTCAATGAAAATCAAAGCTTTATTAATCACTCTTTTCATTCTGACTTCATCAGTTTTCACAATTCCCGCATCCCACAGTGCGACTAAGGGTTGGCGTTACTGGGGCTATTTTCAAGCGGCCCCAGGTGCAACTAAATGGACCACTGCGATGACTGGACCTACCGTCGATGTTGCCAATGGCGCAGTTGAGGGGTGGTCCTTTGTGTTTAGTAGCGATGATGTTCCATCAATTCCTCCAAAAATTAAACCTAACTTCAAAGCCATATGTGGCACAACAAAAGCCGACCCGGATACTAAACGAGTGGCACTTGTCATTGAGTTCGGCTCAAAAGCATGGGCACCAAAGGGCGAAAAACCTGCTAAGACTATTAAAAGATGCGTACGTACCGCTTTAGATTCCCAAGGAATCGACGTATTGGGTCAAGTCGTAAAGATTCGTGCGGCGTCATCAGGTCTAATTTGTGGGCTTAATGGATTTCCGGCTAAAGAGTGTGGTGTCGAGATTTCAACGCCAGCAGCTTTGATTCCGAAGAAGTAAAAAACCTCAATTGAGAAAAACCCCGCTTCACCCTCTGACGTGGTGGATTTGGTCATTCGCCGTTGCAATCTGCGTTGCACGTGTTAATGCGCCAGCCTTTGCCATCGCTTCAGTGGGTGTCGTCGGAGTAATTGTCTATTTTTTTCGCGAAGATGCGCCTTGGGGTAAGAGCTTCACCTGGACGTTGAAATTAGCTGCATGGATTTTAGTAATCCGAACGTATATCGCTGTAGTAATTGGTGTACCAATACCTGGAACTACGATTTTCTCACTTCCTCAAATCCCCCTTCCCACTTGGATGCCGGGAGTTCGAATCGGTGGAGCAGTGACGCTGGAACGAATCTCTTCTGCGATTTCAGAGGGTCTGATCATCTGCGCAATTATCGTAATTTTTGGCGCAGCGGCCTCACTTACGAGTCCTCATCGGCTATTGCGTGTGCTTCCGGTCTATATGTATGAGTTTGGAGTCTCAGTTGTCATCGCCACCACAATATTGCCCCAGTTAGTAACTAGCTTTTCCAGAATAAGAACTGCGCAACGTTTGCGCGGGCAGAGCACCAAGGGATTTGCCTCGTATCGTCGCGTAGCGATTCCCCTTTTAGAAGAATCCCTTGCCCGCTCATTGGATTTAGCGGCAGCTATGGATTCTCGCGGATACGGAATCAGTCGTAAGCGCAGTAGGTATCGGCCTATTAGGTGGAGATCTGTTGACACGGCCATTGTTGCAACTGGCCTAATCGTTATGGGGTTATCGTGATTAAGTTTTCTAATGTTTCACTCATCTATCCAAACTCAACAAGAACAGTGATTGAAAATTTAACGCTGGAAATCTCTGAAGGAGAGTTAGTTTTAGTCATCGGAGCTACTGGTTCGGGTAAATCTTCATTACTGCGATTGATAAATGGTCTGGTCCCCCACCACACTGGAGGAATTCTTGCCGGTGACATCAGTGTCAATGGTTTCTCGACTCGCGAAGTTAAACCTGGAGGCTTGGCACATCTCATCGGAATTGTCGGACAAAACCCAATCAACGGCTTCGTGGCCGACACCGTTGAGGAGGAGTTGGCATTTTCTATGGAGGCGCTCAACCTAGCGCCTGAGACGATGCGTAAACGTGTCGAAGAGGTTTTGGATTTGCTTTCATTAGCTTCACTTCGTGCTCGGACAATTGCAACGTTAAGTGGTGGCGAGCAACAGCGTGTAGCAATTGCTAGCGCCCTCGTATTGCATCCTAAAGTCTTAGTTTTAGATGAGCCAACGAGCGCACTCGATCCAATTGCCGCCGAAGAAGTTCTCTCGATTCTTCACCGCTTAGTACATGATTTAAGCCTTACCGTCATAATCGCAGAACACAAGTTAGAGCGCGTCATTGGTTTTGCCGATCGAATTCTTCATATTAGTGGAGACGGTAACTCCGTTATCGGAACACCAGAAGAGATTATGAAAATATCCTCGATTGCACCACCCATTGTGCACTTAGCGAGAGCCCTTGGGCTTGAAGAAGTCGGGTTATCCGTCAGAGACATGCGCCGAATGACCGAGAACGTACGAGCAAATACCCCACTTAGTCCACCACATAAAAATCCTGTAAGCGCGATTCCTGTCATCGAAATTAAGAAGTTAAGTATGGTTCATGGAACGACAATTGCACTCAATGAAGTAAGTGCGACGATTTTCGACAATGAGATCGTTGCCGTGATGGGACGCAACGGTGCGGGTAAGAGTTCGCTTCTGCGATCAATCGCCGGCGTGAGTGATGGAGCAACTGGACACGTGCACGTTCACTCAATAAATTCTAAAGATCTACACAGCAAAGTTAGGAGAGCAACAATTGGATACATTCCGCAAGAGCCTAGTGATCTTTTGTATGCCCAGAGTGTCTCACAAGAGTGTGAACAGGCTGATAGAGATAATGAAATCGCACCGGGTTCAACATATACATTATTGACGCAACTTGTACCAGGAATCTCCTTACATGCACACCCGCGTGATTTATCTGAGGGACAACGCCTGGGTTTGGCTCTTAGTATTGTTCTCTCAGCAAATCCAAAAATTCTAATCCTCGATGAACCAACCCGTGGTTTAGATTACGAGGCAAAGAAATCACTTACGCGAATTCTCCTAGAGTTCGCAAAGGCTTTTAACCGCACGGTCGTACTTGCCACTCACGATGTAGAGCTAGTAGCTGAACTTGCTACGCGTGTAATTTTCATCGCCGATGGAGATATCGTTGCCGACGGCCCAACTATCGATGTTTTACTCTCATCCCCGGCCTTTGCGCCACAAGTTTCAAAAGTGATGTCACCGCAACCTTGGTTGACTGTGCGCGATGTCGTAGCGGCCTTAGAAGCTAACGCGCCATGATGTTAACTGGCGATATTGTAAAATTCTCTCGACGCAATGCCTTAGTTCTATCGATTGCATCCATAATAAGTGCGGCAGGTTTTATTTGGCCATTTTTTTACACCGGTGAGAGCCTTCCTAGAACTCAAATCTTTTTCTGGATTGCGATTTCAATCGCCGCTCTGTTGGCAATTATTGAAATATCTGGATCAGGTTTAGATTCAAAATCTATTGCCCTGCTAGGCGTTCTTTCGGCTTTGATCGCTGCCTTGCGACCGCTTGGCGCAGGTGCTCTTGGAATTGAACCGATGTGGTTTCTACTCATACTCAGCGCCAGAGTCTTTGGTCCCTCCTTTGGTTTTTTGCTGGGGCTTATCTCAGTCTTTGTATCTGCCCTCTTAACTGGTGGCTTAGGCCCTTGGTTGGGCTATCAAATCTTTGCCGCGGCCTGGATTGGTCTGCTCGCAGGTCTGCTGCCTGGAACTAAAAGCCTTCGAGGAAAAGGCGAGATAGCAATGCTTATGATGTATGGCGCTTTAGCAAGTGAGTTATTTGGAATTTTAATGGATCTACAGTTCTGGCCTTGGGCCCTTGGCTCACAAACTCAATTATCTTTCGTAGCCGGTGCACCAATTTCAGAGAATCTCTCTAATTTTTTTACATTTCACTTTCTCACGGCAATGGCCTGGGATATTCCCCGAGCGGTATTTACTGCTGGATTAATTCTCTTTGCCGGTCGCGCAGTATTAACGGCATTGCGGCGAACATATGTACGTGCAGCCTTTTTAACGCCTATTGAATTTATCGAACATGAGAAGGTACAAAAGGAAGCTTGACAACTTCTACATGTGATTCTCGCCCGCGAACATCAATAATTAATTTATCCCCAACTTTGACAGAAGATGCAAGAAGTGCGAGTGCAATTCCAGTTTTCAGAGTTGGAGAAAAAGTTCCGCTAGTAACTTCACCTAAAGCCTCTCTCGATGCACTTTTTACCTGCATATGTCCACGCGGAATTCCGCGATCTAAAGATTTAAGCGCCACGCTGCGCAACGCTGGTTTATTAGCCTTTTCAGCGCGTAAAACATCACTGCCAATAAATCCAGGTTTGTCCCAGCCAATTGCCCATGAGGCACTTGCCTGAACCGGAGTTATCTCTCGTGATAACTCGTGACCATGAAGTGGATAGCCCATCTCAGTGCGTAATGTATCGCGAGCACCTAGGCCGCACACTAAGCCACCAAAAGCTTCAACTGCACTTGCTAGGGCATCCCACACTGCAGATGCATCAGCGACTCTCGGCAAAATTTCATAGCCAAGTTCGCCGGTATAGCCAGTTCGGCAGAGAATAACCTCGGCGCCGCCAACCTTCACATGAGAAAATTCCATGTAGTCGATTTCGGTATTGACCCCAAGTGATTGCATAACGTGGGCAGCTAGTGGGCCTTGAACAGCCAAGACCGCGAAATCATTATGCAGATTCGTAACTGTAATCCCAGCCGGTGCGAGTGATTGAAGTACCGCAACGACATCGCTGGTATTTGAGGCGTTTGGTACTAAAAATAGATTATCGGGTGAGTTTCGATATGCAATTAGATCATCAATGACGCCACCCTCAGGAGTACACAGCAAAGTGTATTGAGCCGAACCATCGCCAATTCGATCTAAGTCATTAGTAAATACTGTATTAAGAAACTCTAAAGCCCCAACCCCGACAACTGAGATTTTACCTAAATGCGAAACATCAAAGAGTCCGACACGTTCGCGTACTGCAGCATGCTCGGCAAGAACACCCCCACTCGGATATTCGATGGGCATAGACCAACCGCCAAAATCTGCCATTTTGGCATTTCGCGTGAGGTGTTTCTCATGTAATGGTGAACTCTTCATAGTGCAAACCTACCAAAACATCTATTACGCTGAGACCCATGAGTACTTTAAGAATTACCGAGGGTCCGCTAAAAGACGATGTACTTGTATTGGGTTTAGCCAAGAGTGATTCAGCAGGCGGTCTTGCTATTGAATCTGGCGATGTAGCTGTCGATTCACGTGCACTCATTGCCGCGCTTACCGAAATGGGTGCAACGGGGGCTGCCGACGAGGTAATTAAATTTCCAGGTGGCACTGTGCGCATGATGGTCTTTACCGGGCTAGGAAAGAAAATGAATACCTACTCTCATGAAACGCTTCGGAGAGCGGCCGGTGCAGCGTCGCGTTCATTGGCCGGTGCTACTAATGCAACTTTCGCACTTCCATCTTCAACGCCAGAGAGTTTGAGCGCTGTAGCCGAAGGCGCGGCCCTTGGTGCATATGTATTTACCGATTTTCGAGGTTCGACAAAGGCCGAACAAAAAGCACCACTTAAAACAATTACAATCCATAGCAAACTAGCTACAGACCCTGCTGCACAATCGATTTTAGAGCGCGCGAAAATAATCGCAGATTACACGTTCTTAGTCCGTGATTTGATTAATACTCCCCCTTCTCACCTGACTCCCGATAGCTTTGCAAAGAAGATATCAGTCGAAGTGAGAAAAGCTGGTGGAGTAAAAGCTGGATTGAGAATCTCTATTTTGGATGAGACTGCGTTAAAGAGTCAAGGCTTTGGCGGAATTATTGGAGTCGGGCAAGGCTCTGCCAACCCTCCCCGCCTCATTCATATCTCGTACACACCAAAGGGAGCCGTGAAAAAGCGGTATGCATATGTTGGCAAGGGAATTACGTTCGATACCGGCGGTTTAGCGTTAAAACCTGCACTTGGTATGGAGGCGATGAAATCAGATATGAGTGGCGCCGCTGCAGTGTGTGCCGCGGTTCTGGCAATTGCAGCGCTAAAACTACCAATTGCGATCGAAACATGGGCACCGCTGGCAGAGAATATGCCAAGTGATAAAGCAACTCGCCCAAGTGACATCATTACAATTTTCGGCGGCAAAACTATTGAGGTTTTAAATCCCGATGCTGAAGGCCGTTTAGTGTTAGCCGATGCTTTAGTAAAAGCTCAGTCAAGCAAAAACAGACTCGACGGGATAGTCGATGTTGCGACTCTCACTGGAGCTCAAGTCGTTGCCCTAGGAACGCGCACAAGCGCAGTCATGACAAATAACGAAGAGTTTTCTGTGCAGTTTCTAAAAGCCAGTGCAATTAGTGGTGAAGCTTTTTGGCCAATGCCACTTCCAGTTGAACTTCGAGCTTCACTGGATTCACCCGTCGCGGATATGGCAAATATCGGTGATAAAAACGGTGGAATGTTAGTGGCTGGGCTCTTCTTAAAAGAGTTTATTAATCCAGATCTTGCATGGCTTCATTTGGATATCGCCGGACCTGCCTTCAATACTGCAAAGGCTCATGGCTACACCCCGGTTGGTGGCACTGGAATAGCACTTCGCAGCCTGATTACCCTTGCAGAGGGCGCTTAGAAAACCTCCATTGGGTAGTTTCGCGCTCAGTAAGGCAAGATAGAGCCCTGCAGATTTATCCAGGTGAAAGGTCGTTAGATTCGTGTCTGAGTTTGATCTTGTCATTATCGGCGGCGGAAGCGGCGGCTATGCCTGCGCCCTACGCAGTGCGCAATTAGGTAAAAGCGTTGTACTCATTGAGGCCGAAAAAGTTGGTGGCACGTGTTTGCATAAAGGCTGTATTCCGACAAAGGCGCTTTTACATGCCGGTGAAATTGCCGATAGCGCCCGTGAGAGCGCTCGCTTCGGAGTTAAATCCACTTTCGAAGGAATCGATATGGCTGGAGTTAACAGTTACAAAGATGGCGTTGTCTCTCGTCTGTACAAAGGTTTGCAAGGTTTAATTAAATCTCGCGCAATTACATATGTCGAAGGCCACGGAAAACTTGTCTCAAAAAACTCTGTTGAAGTTAATGGTCAGATTTACACCGGTAAAAATATCGTCCTAGCAACTGGCTCGTATGCTAAAAGCCTTCCGGGAGTTGAAATAGATGGTCACCAGGTTATTACCTCCGACCATGGAACGAAGTTAGATTATGTGCCAAAGAGTGTCATCGTGCTGGGAGGCGGTGTCATCGGTTGTGAGTTTGCATCGGTTTGGAAATCATTTGGTGCCGAAGTAACAATCATTGAAGGCCTGCCTCACTTAATTGCACTCGAAGATGAATCATCGAGCAAACAGTTGGAGCGCGCTTTTAGAAAACGTGGAATCAATTTCGAACTCGGCGTATTTTTCAAATCCATGGAAAAAAACTCCGAGGGCGTAACCGTAACTCTTGAAGATGGCAAGACTTTTACCGCCGAACTACTCATGGTCTCAGTTGGTCGCGGTCCAGTGTCGGCAAATCTCGGTTATGAGGCGGCCGGCGTTGCGATGGATCGTGGTTATGTATTAGTTGATAACAAGTGTCGTACAAATGTTCCTGGGATCTGGGCCGTTGGCGATCTAATTCCAACGTTGCAGTTAGCCCACGTTGGCTTTGCAGAAGGGATGCTCGTAGCTGAAGAGATTGCAGGGCTAAGTCCGCGTCCAATCAACTACGATGGAATACCACGCATTACATACTCAGATCCTGAAGTTGCATCTGTGGGTTTAACAACGGCAGAAGCTAAGAAGCGTGGCCACAATGTGATTGAACTGAGCTATGACTTAGCTGGAAATGGTAAGGCTCAGATACTCAATACCGCTGGTTCAATAAAATTAATTGCTGAAAAAAATGGCCCGATTCTCGGTGTGCATATGGTCGGTGCACGCGTCGGTGAGTTATTAGCTGAGGCCGAATTAATATTTAACTGGGAGGCGCGTGCAGATGACGTTGCATCTTTAATTCACCCACATCCAACGCTTTCAGAAGCTATGGGCGAAGCCCACATGGCACTTGCAGGCAAACCGCTACACGCTCACGGATAATCAAGGAGATGAAATGACATTTTCAGTAACTATGCCGGCGCTTGGCGAGAGCGTGAGCGAAGGTACGGTCACTCGTTGGCTCAAAGCCGAAGGCGATCATGTCAATGTAGATGAACCACTTCTAGAAGTTTCAACTGACAAAGTAGATACCGAAATTCCCTCACCCGTAGCAGGAGTTCTTACCAAAATTGTTGTTCAGATTGATCAAACCGTTGCGGTCGGAGCCGAGCTTGCAGTAATTTCCGATGTGTCCGAACCACGAACTCAGGTTGCTGTGTCCGAGGTTCCAGCCCAAGTTATGCAAACGGTTGACGTGGTTGAAACGCCCGCGCTCGTCGCACCAGCTGTGTCCGAGCCACTAACTCAGCTTGCTGTGTCCGAGGTTCCAGCTCAAGTTGTGACAACGGCAGGCACGGTCATCACAATGCCGGCCCTTGGTGAAAGCGTAAGTGAGGGGACTGTTACTCGTTGGTTGAAAAACGTTGGAGACGTTGTTGCAGTTGATGAGGCCTTACTTGAAGTGTCAACCGACAAAGTTGATACCGAGATTCCATCGCCGGTCGCCGGAACTTTGCTTGCCATAGATGTGCCTATCGATACGACTGTTGCAGTTGGTGCTCGATTAGCACTCATCGGTGTAACTGGCGCCGTTGCTGCGCCAGTAGTGTCCAAGCCAATGGCTGAGATTGCTGTCTCCGAGGTTCCAACTCAGGTCGCAGCCCCCGCAGCACTAGTTGCCGCTGCAATAGTTCCTGCACAAATAAACCAACCAATGGATGTCTATGTAACACCCCTTGTTCGCAAACTCGCTAATGATCTCGGAGTAAACCTAGCCGATGTTAAAGGCACAGGCGTTGGCGGAAGAATTCGCCGTGAAGATATTGAAGCCCTCTCTAAGCCGGTAGCAGTGTCAGTTCAAACTCAAAATATTTCTTCCCCCGCAGCAAAAACTTCAACACCAACGAGCGTTGCTGTCTCCCCTCTTCGTGGGACGACTGTAACAATGACACGGTTGCGCAAAGTTATCGCGGCTCGAATGCTTGAATCACTTCATGTGAGCGCACAACTCACAACGGTTGTTGAAGTTGATGTAACTAAAATTGCTCGTTTACGCGATCGCTCTAAGGTAAATTTTGAAGCGCGCGAAGGAGTCAAACTCTCTTTCCTTCCTTTTTTTGCAGTTGCTATCTGTGAGGCTTTGAAGCAACATCCAGTACTGAACTCATCTGTCGAAGGTGACCAAATTACCTACCACGGCGCCGAGCACCTCGGCGTGGCAGTGGATACTGAGAGAGGTTTGCTAGTCCCCGTAATTGCTAATGCCGGCGATTTAAATATGGGTGGAATTGCACGAAAAATTGCCGACCTTGCTGCACGCACTCGCGAAAATAAAGTCACTCCAGATGAACTCGGCGGTGGAACTTTCACTTTGACTAATACCGGAAGTCGCGGCGCACTTTTCGATACTCCGATTATCAATCAGCCTCAAGTTGCAATCTTGGGAATTGGCGCAGTTGTAAAACGTCCAATGGTTGTTCGTGGTGAAGATGGCGGGGAGTCCATCGCAATTCGATCCATGGTCTATCTCGCTCTTTCATACGATCATCGTGTTGTAGATGGTGCAGATGCTGCGCGCTTCTTGGTCACTCTTAAAGAGCGACTTGAAGGTGGAGCTTTTGAATCAGATTTAGGTCTGTAAAAAAGATATGAGAGTTCCTGAACGTATAGCAATTACTGGCTCATCCGGGCTAATTGGTACCTCCCTCGTTGGTCACCTAAAGTCCGAGGGTCACACAGTTCAGCGTCTAGTACGTCGAGCGCCAGTCGCAGTCGATGAAGTGACTTGGGATCCAAATACTGGATATGTAGATTTGAGCGCGCTCGAAGGCGTCGATGCAATTATCCACTTAGCTGGCGCACCTGTTGCCGATAAACGCTGGAGTAAAAAATACAAAGCGGAAATTCTTAACTCTCGGTTAATGGGTACTACTACAATTGCAAAAGCGGTGGCCGAAGTTAAGCCAGATGTATTTATATCTGCCAGTGCCATCGGCTGGTATGGCGAGAGCGGCAATCGAGCAGTGGTTGAATCTGATCGAGTGGGTGATGATTTCCTTGCAGCCACATGCCATGAATGGGAGGCCGCGGCCGATATAGCATCCGGGGTCCGAACAGTAAAATTACGTACAGGGTTAGTTTTAGATCCGACTGGAGGCGCCCTTGGAAAGATGCTTCCACTCTTTCGCTTAGGTTTTGGCGGAAAACTTGGCAGCGGTAAGCAATGGTGGTCATGGATTACTCTCCACGATCTTGTTCGTGCCATTGATTTCGCACTTGTAGAAGATATTTCTGGTCCTGTAAATTTAACTTCACCTAACCCTGTAACCAACTTAGAATTCACTTCTGCGCTAGCTCGCGCTCTACACCGTCCCGCTCTTTTTCCAGCTCCGGCATTTGCACTTAAAATCGCTCTCGGCGGTTTTTCGATTGAAGTTTTAGGTTCGAAGCGCGTAATACCACAGGCTTTGCAAGATGCCGGCTTTACATGGGATTACCCCCACATAACCGAGGCGCTGAAAGCCCTAGTTGAAAGCTAATTTAATCCTGAACTGAACCCTCACGTGCTTGATCAATTAACTGCGCCACTAATAAAACATCATCATTAGCAATTGGCCAAGGAGCTTTACCTGTAATTGCATCGGCAACAGCGATATAAAACAAAGCATAGTTTCCATTTTCACTGGCGATTTCTTCTACCTCAGTGCCGCGGTGAATGAAAGCTCTAGAGGAAGTTGGTTCTGCCCACGTGCCACCCGCTGGATATTTTCCGCTTCTCAATAAATCCTCTTGCGGATCTAAATCATGTATTACAAGTGCGCCTTGAGTACCAAGCATTCGAACACAAGGACCCGGTGCGCCAACGACTGCACTTGCCGATAGATACGACATTAATCCTCCAGCGTGGCGCAAAACCACAACAGAGTCATCATCGGCCCCACCTCGCAAAGATCGAACCGAAGACATAACAAGTTCGGCAGAACCAAACCAATCTATAGCCGTTGATATTAAATGGGACTGTAAATCCAATAACTGACCTCCACCCTCGGCAGCGCTCATGTTTTCTCGCCATGACTGCGCATTTAGGTGTGGTCGAAAGCGCTCAAAACGTGACTCCAGTCTATGGATCTGCCCTAACACTCCACTGGCTAAGACACGTTTAATAGTTAATGCGTTGCTATCCCATCTTCGATTAAAGAATGTCGAAACTGGAGTTCCAGCCTTTAGACCGGCATCGATTATTGCCTTAGTTTCAGCATAGGTTCGGCCCATAGGTTTATCTATAACCACCGGGATACCTGCATCAATTGCACTCAACGCATCATGTGCGTGTGCGATATTTGCTGAAGCGATTACTACGAGATCTAACCGCTCCTTCACAAGCTCTTCACTCGTGGCGACTACTTTTACACCTGGAAAGTCCTTGTGCGCATGGCTCTGTCGAATTTCATTTGTGGTCACAATCGCGGCTACTTCGAAACCACACCCTTTAAGTAACGGAGCATGAAAGTAGCGCCCGGCTAATCCATAGCCGACAATTCCTACACGCAGGTCCATTTACTTGTACTGCAACTTTGATGGCCACCAGATTTTCCCGCCGATGTCATAAGCCAATGCTGGAACTAAAATCGTTCGAACTATGAGAGTGTCAAGTAAAACACCGAAGGCTACTGCAAAGCCCAATTCAGCTAAAAAGACCAAAGGTAGAACACCAAGAACTCCGAAAGTTGCAGCTAAAACAATTCCGGCAGAAGTAATCACACCACCAGTGACAGTTAACCCCTTTATCACGCCGGCTCGAGTACCGATTTTTGTACTCTCTTCTCGAACTCTAGTCATGAGGAAAATGTTGTAGTCAATGCCAAGAGCAACTAGGAAAATAAATGCGAATAGAGGAAAAGATGTATCTGCCCCTTTGAAGTTGAATATATGTTCAAAGACCAATTGACAAGCCCCCAATGTTGCAAAGTATGAGAGCACCACCGTTGACAGTAAGAGAAGCGCCGAAATAATACTTCGAAGAAGTAAACCAAGTATAAGTGTGATTAAAACTAGAACGATTGGAATAATCGTTCTATTGTCGTGATCGGCCGCGACATCTGTGTCAAATGCAACGGCAGTTGAGCCACCGACTAATATATTTGGATCAATAGCGTGCACGGTTTCTCTGATTACTGGTATGACATCCCGTGCTTCAATTGAATCAGGGTTAAGCGATAGTGTTGCATTTAAAACAACTTGGCCATTGAGAGTTTTTACATCTGAGAGTGGCTGTCCAGGAATAACTGGAGTCACACGCAGTGGTTCAACTGATGCGACTCCTTCGACTCTCATGAGTGCTTCACTCACTGAGTTAGCCAAAGCTTCATTAACAATAACCTCTGTTGGTTGTCCTGCTCCACCAGGAAAGTGTTGACCTAAAAGCTCTAAACCAACGACTGATTCCTGTTTTTTAGTGAAAGAGTCGGCCGTCGACAGACCTTTAGCGTTTAACGTCGTAGAAAAACCGGCGAGAATTACTAGAATTACTGAGGTTACAATCCACAATTTACGGGGACGCTTTCGAACACCTGCACCGATTTTTGCCCAAGTTCCTTCGAGTTGAGAGTTAACATCATCAAAGCGCGGAATTCGTGGCCAGAAAATCCATCTTCCAAATGCCACTAAAAGTGCCGGGAGTAAAGTTAAAATCGTAATCATTGAAGCGGCGATACCTATCGCTCCCACTGGACCAAGTCCTCGATTACTGGAGAGATCACTAAGGAGTAAAACTAATAAACTAACGATGACGGTTAAACCCGAAGCAAGAATTGGTTCAAAGATGCCCTTGTAAGCTGCCTTCATCGCATCAAATCGTGAGGCATAGTGATGTAGCTCTTCGCGATAACGTGAAATTAAAAGTAGCGCATAGTCCGTTGCTGCGCCTAAGACTAAGACCGAGAGAATTCCCTGGGACTGACCGCTTAAATCAATCGCATTATTTTTAGCTAATAAATAAACAATTCCACCAGCCGTAGATAGGGCTATCACTGATGAGAAAAGCGGCAAAATCCATAAAACAGGGGATCGATAAACGATTATTAATATAAACGCAACAACTATAAGCGTAGTAAATAAAAGAGATGAGTCGATACCGCTAAAGGCTCCAAAGAGATCTCCCAGTAGCGCACCTATACCGGTTACGTTTGCGGTCAACCCATTGGCTTTAGCGTAAGCGGCCGAATCCTCTCGAAGAGTTTTTATGATCTCCGGCAGCACGGGTTTATCATTCGGCAATAAATCTTGAGCCGAATCAAAGGTAAGTGGCAGACTTACAAGAATCGCCTTTTTGTCTTGCGATGCAAAGGCAAAGATTGGTTGACCAGGAATTAAATACTTTGAAATAGCAATATCTGATCCAATAATTGGTTTTGAAGCAAGCCCAGCCAAGTGCAGGTTAAGCTCTGCCACTTTGGACTCGTCAACTTCGCCTAAATAGAGAATGAGTGTTGGAATCGTCTGAGTCTGATCGGCAGAAAATTGGGTAATAATCTTTGATGCCTGAGTTGATTCAGCGCTTTGGGGCAAAAAGGAGGAGTTATCATTTTCTTGAACTGTCGATAGCGCGCCGAAAAGTGGGCCAAAAACTCCACTTGCTCCCAACCAGAGGAAAATCACGATGAGTGACGTGATGAATGGGCGTCGGCTCTTTTTTCTCACAACTGGACCCACGATTTGTTCTCTTTCTAATTGGTAAGTACCCAATCCTACCTTTAGGCTAGGGATGTGCCTGTAGTAACTACCCCCCACGATTCTGTAATTGCCCTGGCCCGCCATGGTCTCATCGATTACGAAAAAGCTTGGGAAATTCAGCGAACAATTCACGGCGAAGTTGTTGAAAATAAACGGCCGAACACGCTTCTACTTTTGCAACACCCCTCGGTTTACACCGCAGGGCGTCGAAGTGATGCGTCGGAGCGACCACACGACGGAACTCCAGTTATCAATGTCGATAGAGGCGGAAGAATCACATGGCACGGACCTGGTCAATTAGTTGGCTATCCAATTGTCCGATTAGCTAGACCCACCGAAATCGTTGGCTTTGTTCGTGAAATCGAGGCTGGACTCATTCAAGTCTGTGCTGAGTTTGGAATAAACGCGCAATGTTTTGCTGGGCGCTCGGGAGTCTGGATTCGCGATGAAAATGGTGATCGTAAAATCGCCGCGATCGGAGTACGTGTAGCCAAGGCCGTTACTATGCATGGCTTTGCTTTAAATGTCTGCCCTGATTTAACTGCATTTGATCAGATTATTCCGTGTGGAATTGCCGATGCCGCCGTAACTTCAATGGAAAAAGAGTTGGGTCGCGAGATTACGATTGAAGAAGTTGAACCAGTTGTTGAGCGCTACATCTTTGAATCTTTGAAGCGAGTGAGCATATGAGCATCGCCCCTGAGGGTCGCAAAATGATTCGAATTGAGGCCCGCAATGCGCAAACTCCAATCGAACGCAAACCCGATTGGATAAAGACTCGAGCAAATATGGGTCCTGAATACACCAGGCTTCGATCATTGGTAAAAAGTGAAGGTTTACATACAGTCTGCCAAGAGGCAGCGTGTCCAAACATCTTTGAGTGCTGGGAAGATAAGGAGGCGACATTTTTAATCGGTGGAGATAAGTGCACTCGACGTTGCGACTTTTGCAATATCGATACTGGAAAACCCGATCCACTCGATCGAGAGGAGCCACGTAAAGTCGCCGAGTCTGTAAAGGCAATGGGGCTTGCTTACGCAACAATCACTGGTGTTACTCGAGATGATCTGCCCGATGAAGGCGCCTGGTTATACGCCGAAACTATAAGACAGGTGCATGAATTGAACCCTGGCTGCGGAGTTGAAATGTTAGCCCCTGATTTTCATGCCAAAAGCGAGCTTCTTAACGAAATATTTGAAACTCAGCCAGAAGTTTTCGCCCACAATCTAGAAACTGTACCAAGAATCTTTAAAGAGATTCGACCAGCGTTTACTTACGAAAAATCCTTACGTGTGATAACCATGGCCCGCGAATTTGGTCTCATTACCAAATCGAATTTAATTCTAGGATTGGGTGAAACACGTGAAGAGATTTCACAAGCCCTTATAGATCTACGTAGTGCTGGCTGTGATTTAATTACGATTACCCAATATTTACGCCCTACTAATCGCCATCATCCAGTTGTACGTTGGGTCAAGCCCGAAGAGTTTGTTGAGCTATCAAGCGAGGCAACTGAGGCAGGATTCCTCGGCGTAATGAGTGGACCACTCGTACGCTCAAGTTATCGTGCTGGACGTTTATATCGACAGGCAATGGCGGCTAAAGCAACTCATGGCTGATCTCGTATATCCCCCAGTTATCGTTGCAATCAAATCACTCTGGAAATATTTAGATCTTAAATTTGACTTTCAAGGTGTTGAAAATATTCCACGAAAAGATGGCGCGATTTTAGCGATTAATCACGTGAGTTATTTAGATTTCGCAATTACCGGTACGGCGGCATTGCCTTCAGGTAGATATGTTCGCTTCATGGCAAAAAAAGAGGTCTTCAATAACAAGCTCGCAGGTCCACTAATGCGCGGGATGCACCACATAAATGTAGATCGCGAAAATGGCGCAGCATCTTTTGTTGCAGCTCTGCGTGCCTTAAGATCCGGCGAAATAATAGGAATTTTTCCTGAAGGAACGGTATCCACGAGTTTTGAGATTAAAGGTTTAAAATCTGGCGCAGTTCGTCTTGCAATGGGCGCAGGTGTTCCAGTTATTCCAACGATTATTTGGGGCAGTCAGAGAGTTTGGACTAAGGGAGTAAAGCGAAATCTGCGTCGCAAACATATTCCAGTCACCGTAATCTTTGGAGAACCGATTTTCTATAAGAAAGGTGAAGACCTCGAAGTTGCTGAAGCGCATCTTCGCCAAACACTTCTTGGAATGCTCCACCAAGTTCAAGAGAATTACCCTGATAGCCATGTGGGTCAGCGCTGGGCACCTACCCGCCTTGGTGGAACGGCCCCTGCCCCACTAAACTAGGCACATGTTTAAGAGAAAAGCAAAAGAAAAAAAGATCAAGACGCCACGTTTCCAAACTTTCCGCGATGCTTATAGCGTTACGAAAGTTGTGAAGCCATGGATTCCATATGCTCTCATTGGAATTTTTCTCGTCACATGGATCATTGGAATCGGGATTGGATTTGGTCTAGGCCACCCAATTTACTTTGGATTTATTTTCTTGCCGCTTGCTTTTCTTATGTCTCTCTTGTTCTTTACTCGCCAAGCCGGCACTGCCGCTTACTCATCAATTGAAGGCCAGATGGGCGCTGGAGCTAGTGTCTTGATGGCGATCCGTAAAGGATGGACTACTACCCCGGCAGTTGCCGTCGCACGTAACCAAGATATGGTTCACCGAAGTGTTGGTCGTGCAGGAATCGTTTTAACTGGAGAAGGCTCGCATGGAGTTAACCAGATGCTCATCGAAGAGCGAAAAAAGACCGAGCGCTTTGCACCAGGTGTTCCAATCGAACTCGTCGTCATTGGCGATGAAAAGGGACAAGTACCCTTGCGCAAACTTCAAAAGAAGCTGCAAAAAATGCCTAAAAAATTAACTGCCCATCAGATGCGTGAAGTACGTGCGCGCTTGAAGGCCGTAGGTGGTCTATCCATGCCAATCCCAAAGGGTCCAATGCCGACTCGCGCACCAAAGATGCGCTAAACCCTAGCCAAAACAGTTCCGCTAATTCGTTCGTGGATTCCACGACCGTTTTCGTCATATGTCACAGCAGTTACGACCAAAACTAAGAATAGTGTGCGAACCAGAGCCTGCATCGGTGAAACCGACGCCCCATCTGAAAATCGCACAACGCGCATGCCAAAGATTTTCTGACCAAGTGAAGCTCCAGTAAGTGAGGTAAGAACCCACACCTCCATGAAAAAGAGCGCCAAAATAATCGGAGATTGACGTGGCCCCATATGACCGATCCCCCCTGAAAGCGCAGCGACGATGGCATAGCAAGCGAGCCAATCCAGAGTAATTGCGACAAGGCGTCGACCCAAGCTCACATCCCTAGCTTTTGAATCCATGCTCCTAGCCTAGAGGTCAATTTCGTAACATGGCTGTAACAGGGCGGTTATGCCCTTTTGACGCAAAAGACTTATTCTTGCCACAGCGCAGAGATGCTCAATGCCGAGAGATCTGCAACTGATACGGCGGTTTTTCGTGTCACATGTGAATTGGGAGAAGCATGTTTAAGAACTCAGAAGAGATTTTTGCATATATTAAGAAGGAAGATATCAAGTTAGTTGATGTTCGTTTTACAGATCTTCCTGGAATCCAGCATCACTTTAATGTTCCAGTTGAATCATTCGATCAAGCTGTTTTCACTGATGGTTTAATGTTTGATGGTTCATCAATTCGCGGTTTCCAATCGATCCACGAATCAGATATGAAACTCTTGCCCGTTCCAGAGTCGGCTTACCTTGATCCCTATCGCAAAGAGAAAACATTAATTATTCTCTTCTCTGTTCATAATCCAAGTGATAACTCTCTTTATAGCCGCGATCCACGCGGCGTGGTCGCCAAGGCCGTTGACTTCATGCGCGATCAAGGCATCGCTGATACTGCATTCTTTGCACCAGAGGCAGAGTTCTATGTATTTGATCGTGTTCGCTTTAAAACCGATATCAACACTGCCTACCATGAGATTGATTCCTATGAAGGTGCATGGAATACCGGAATAAAAGAGGATGCAGACGGCACTCCTAATCGCGGATATCGCACACGTGTTAAAGGCGGATATTTCCCAGTATCTCCAACGGATCAATTCGCAGATCTTCGCGATGAGATGGTTATGCAGCTCGGCAAAGTTGGTTTACTAGTTGAGCGCTCTCACCATGAAGTTGGAACTGCAGGTCAGATGGAGATCAACTATCGCTTCACCGATATTTTGCATGCCGGCGATGACATTATGAAATTCAAATACGTCGTGCGCAATACAGCGTGGCAGGGCGGAAAAACTGCAACCTTCATGCCTAAACCACTCTTCGGAGACAATGGCTCAGGTATGCACGTTCACCAATCACTCTGGAAAGAAGGCGTTCCGCTGTTCTTTGGAGATGGCTACGGTGACTTATCCGAGATGGCTCGTCACTACATCGGCGGTCTGCTCAAACATGCACCATCACTTCTTGCCTTCACTAATCCAACGGTTAACTCATATCGCCGCTTAGTTCCAGGCTATGAAGCACCAGTTAATCTTGTTTACTCAGCCCGTAACCGCTCGGCCTGTATCCGCATTCCAATTACAGGATCTAACCCAAAGGCCAAGCGCATTGAATTCCGTTGCCCAGATCCATCATCGAATCCTTATTTAGCATTTGCTGCAATGCTCATGGCCGGTCTTGATGGAATCATTAACAAAATAGAACCACCTGCCCCAGTTGATAAAGATCTCTACGAGTTAACTGGCGAAGAGGCTGCGGCAATTCCACAGGTACCAGGTTCACTCGATGAAGTGCTCAATAATTTAGAGCGCGACCACGAGTTCTTGCTCAAAGGTGGAGTATTTACTAAGGATCTCATCGATACATGGATTGATTTCAAGCG
>JAUXRP010000001.1 GCA_030681675.1 Candidatus Planktophila sp. | reverse complement strand
CCCGGTGCATTGCATTGCATTGCACTGCGCTTAAGGAATGATGTGTCAACACTTTTCTGGACACAAGGCTAAGCAGCATTTTGCAGCAACTCGAAGTCAACGGGCGATATATATCCATTAGCTGAATGTAATCGCTCCCGGTTGTAAAACACTTCGATATATTCAAACACAGCCTGTTTGGCTTCTTCCCGAGAATGAAACGTTTGATGATGGATCAATTCGGTTTTTAAGGTATGGAAGAAGCTTTCCGACACGGCATTGTCCCAGCAATTGCCCTTCCGGCTCATGCTTTGCTGGATGCTATGCTGCTTTAGTAATTGTCGGTGGCTTTCCGAGGCGTATTGGCTACCTCGATCGGTATGCCATAACAAGCCTTTGTCGGGTTTACGTTTCCAAATAGCCATCTGGAACGCATCGTTGACTAACTGGGTTTTCATATGCGCGGCCATTGACCAGCCCACGACCTGACGAGAAAACAAGTCGATCACGACCGCCAGATACAACCAGCCTTCCAGGGTATGAATATAAGTAATATCCCCCACATACACCTGATTTATCTGATCAATGGAGAACTGACGATCCAAATAATTAGGTGCAATCGGCAATTCATGTTTTGAATTGGTGGTAGCTTTAAATCGACGTTTGGTTTTACAGGCCAGTCCGGCTTCCTTCATTAGACGGCTTATTCGCCGCCGACCCACGGATCGGCCTTGATGAGACATAGCTATTTTGAGACGGCGGGTGCCGTATGTATTCCGGCTTTTTTCAAATGCTTTTTTTACAATATCGCTGAGCTGCTCATCTTCCCGCTCCCTGAGTGAAGGAACTCGATGCAGCCAGCCATAGTAAGCACTCTGTGAGACCTGTAAAAACCGGCACATCGATAACACGGTGAATTCACCCCGATGCTGTTTGATCCAGGCGTACTTCACCGTTGTTCCTTGGCAAAGTACGCGGCAGCCTTTTTTAATAGGTCGCGCTCCTCGGTCAGTCGGGCAACCTCTTTTTTTAACCGCTTTAACTCTTCATAGAGATGTTCGTCAGTACGCACTGCCTTTATGTTATCAACCGGTCGACTGTATTTATTGATCCAGGTATGCAAGGTGTTCTCATTCACACCTATATCCCTGGCGGTTTGCGCTACCGGTTTATCCGATTCAGTGGCCAATTTTACCGATGACTCCCTAAATTCAGATGTATAGACTTTGGGTTTCTCTTGGTTCATTTAGATACACTCCTTCTTTCAGTTATTTTAAGGAATGTGTCCGGTTTAGTGTAACCACATCA